>JBCCFC010000206.1:0-13853 GCA_039029935.1 Chloroflexota bacterium | reverse complement strand
GTTGCGGCGTGATGTCTACTGTACCACGACTAAAGACGACGGCATTCAGTTCGATGTCCGTGTCAGCCGTGCGTGTTTCCATCTCCTCGACCAAGCCAATGCCATAGTCTGTGTCCTCTGAGATAATGGCGATTTTGGTGAAGCCATTGTCATTGATGAACGAAATCCATGACTCAGCACGGATTGGGTCGATGGCATGGGTACGGAATGCGATTGGATACTGCTTGGCCGTGACATCTTTGTTCGATGCTTGTGTTGAGAAGACTGGTACACCAATCTCCTTAGCCACTTCGTTGACCGCCAAGTTGACAGAGCTGTGATATTGCCCAATGACGCCAACAACGCCTTCTTCGGTCGCCAAACGTCGATAACCAGCTACACCCACTTCGGGCGTACCCTGATCATCCTCAATTGCCAACTCAACCATCATGCCACCCAACACGCCACCCATCTCGGTGTTGACATACTCAGCCGCCAGTTCAGCACCGCGCTGCACCAATTGCCCCGCAGCCGTGTCACCAGGCGATGACAATGGCGTCAGTACACCAATCTTGATGGCATCACCACCAGCATCACTGGCCTCTTCCGCGGCGGCATTGCCACCCGCATCACCACTAGGTGCAGCCACTGGCGCACACGCGGATGCCATCAGCACGAGACAGAGCATGAGTGCAACAATCAATGAATATTTTTGCTTCATATCCAATTTTCTCCTTTGAAAAGTTGAAGGGTTGAAGAGTTGAAGGGTTGAAGAGTTGAAGGGTTGAAGAGTTGAAGGGTTGAAAAAGTATCTATAAGTTCATGTCGCTAGTCCAGAATAGGGTGCATTTACTCTAAATAGACTTTATTTGGCAACAAATTTACTTATACTCATTCAATCCATCAAGCCTTCAACTTTTCAACCTTTCAACCTTTCCACTCTTCCCCCAATCTATTTTGTCACTCAGGTAATGTATTTACCCAAATGCAATTAACACGATTATGCCAACTTCCGAATCTCCCAGAGTTCGACCACCATATCCGATGGGTAGCCGATGGGGTCGAAGTCATCGGTTTCACGCGCTTCATAGCCGACCAATTCAAAAAGGTCTTCGATTGTACGTGAGGAGTGATGTTGGGCTTCGCCAATGGTATGGTAGAGATAGACAGCGGAGGGCAGAATGACAGGATAGCCCATTTCGTAGAACGCGTGGGCGATGCCATTGTTATGCAGATTGCCCAAGAAATCATCATCGCTTTGGCTAATGTTATTGCCCATATGCTCAATTTCTACATCAAAGTGGAAGCCAAAATGGTCACGTAGATAGCCTTGGTCAGCAAGAAATGCACCCGTTGTGCCAATCGCTGATTTCAATTGAGCAAAGTCGGCCTGTGTATCTAACTGATCGGGCAGATTGAGTTGGACATGCTCATGAACTTGTCCAAAAAATGTCTTGCCGACACGTTTGGTAAAGAGGCGTCGCTCCCGTTCCAAAGAATCTGTATAGGCATCAATATTGTCTGCCATCTGTTCAAAGGCGGAGCGGTAGAATGCATAGGAAAGCGCATCAAATTCGCCGGAAAGAAACGAGCTTGTGCTAGGTTCATTGACAAACTGACTCGTCAGCGAAGCATTCGCATCGCGTTTGAAGACTGTTTGAATGTACTCATTGACATAGGTCTGCACCGTCGCCAGCGTATGTGCAGCATCGCCTGTTGGTAACGCTGTCCACTCGGAGACAATGGCTTTGGACATAAACGCCATAAAAGACGATCCCATCGGCCACCAATCGGAAAAATCATCAAATGGCTTTTCGTTTACAATTTGTGATAGTGTTTTCATATATGATTAACTCTTGTTTTGTTCATCCTGTTGATGGATATCAATATCGGCTAGCACACTTTCAAGGTGATGTCGCATCGATTGTCCTGCTTCATCAAACGAGTGCATACGTAATGCGTTCAATACTTGGTGATGCTCTTGTTGTGATTTTTCAAGACGACCACTGATGAGGGCAGATAACCGACGAAACCGCTTTAGGTGATCATCGAGCTGACCCAGCAGCGTTAACAACTTTTGACTACCTGCGGTTTGAATCAGCACCTGATGGAATTGCATCCCTAGCTGTGAACATGCCTCCCATTCCCCCCGTGCCAGCGCATCATCCGCCTGTGTCAGCAAATGGGTCAGGGTGTCTAGCTGGGGCCAGTCGAGTTGTGGACCCGCCAACTGCACCGCCAACTGTTCCAAAACCGCACGAATTTGGAAAGTCTCACGAATTTCATTCAAATCAATTTCGGTAACAAATGTCCCTCGTTGAGGAATGCGCCGTACAAACCCATCACGTTCCAATTCTTGCAGGGCATCACGGATGGGTGTTTCGCTGATCCCTAGCTGTGCCGCCAGTTCACGATTTGAAAGCGAATGACCTGGGGCCAATTTAAGTGAAAGAATGGCTTCTTTAATAGTTGTGTAAGCCAACCCCTTGAGCGACTGTGGTTTGTCGACCCGTTTTAATACGTGTGATATATCTGTATCCAATTTGATTTCATTCCATTCTGTTGTGGCTTATTCACTCTGGGTTAAGGGCAACTGCTATCTGATATATCAGTAGTGTAGCACACAGAATAGAAGTGTGCAAACGAGCTTTGGGTGAACATTCTGAGAGCCACGTTTTTTAATGCCGTTTGGTCCCCGTATACACAAACGCCTTCCCAATCATCTTGATATAGCTGCCCTTATCAATCCCAATTTCCCTGCCACACTGACAACTCACCTTTTCGCCATCGGCCAGTTCTAAAATATCCTCTTGGTACAACCTAGTCATACGAACTTTATGACAGCGCAACACCTCGCCGTGCCCAATCTTGTCATACTTCCAGAGCTTACATTTACAAGCCGCGCATTTGATCGTCAACATCGCTATTATTCCGATCCAAATAACCCTGTTGGGCATACCAACAACATAATTACCAATAAACAACAACACCGAGATACTTGCCAGCACAGGTGTGTGGACGTGGGTTGGTTGTCGATAGGCAAAATGCTACTTGCGTGAGGGCAACCCAAAAAAGCCCATCGTCCGTGCCAATGCCAGAAACTGTTTCCAGTCGCTGTACAACACGCCTTCTTGCTTCATCAACGTCTCGGCTGGTCCCGTAAATCCACTCCGTGAAAAGAACCAACGCACCACTTGTTGATAGCCAAAACGTCCCTCAACCTGTTTGGATTGCTTCAGAAAATGCGCAACAACAGGTTTGGTGATTGGCTCTTGCGTATATTTCGCCTCCACTAGCCACGCTCCTTTGGCAAGAGGCTCACGATTCAACAACCATTCGCCCGTAACATCTATTTCGACAGACTCACCTTCGACAACCAAGCCACCGCGTCGTTCAATGCGCATGAACTTGGGCAGTGTTACTTTATTTGGCAGTGTAAAATAGTCAGCTCCATCAATCGTCTGCCCCTCAAAGCCACGCATCACCATGCGCGCATAGAGTTCGCCAATCTCGCCCAACGCCTGATTGAGATCACCCCGAACCTGATCATATTCTTCTTTCCAATTTTTGAGGACGGTTTCCGGTGTGAAGTCATCAAATTCTAGGCTATGTTGATATTCGATGTAACGACAGAGCATAGGATCACTGGGGCCGTAATAGGATATCAATCCCTGTCTGGTGAGTACATCGGCTTGGCGTAATTTCTCCATAGAAACAGCCACTTCTCTCTGGTCCAGCTTGAGGTCTTTGGCAATATTCTTTGCCATCAACAATTCATCAGCATGCTTTGCGACCCACAACAAAACGCGACGTGTCGTGTCTCCATCATTTAATTCGTGGATAAACCGCCCAAACTCTTCATGATAATGCTGGTATAATCGTCCCCGCAGATCGGTCAACTCGTAGATGACAACTTTTTTCAATGCATCCAAGTCGGGATATAAAACCCTGTCTGGTGATTGGCTATCCATCAGGCAGTCAATACTATAGGGATAGCCACCCGTCATCTGCCACATCGCCTCAGCAAACCGCTCGTCAACCTCTACCCTGTTTTCACCATCGTTTGTATATTTTCTCAAACGAAAGACCAAATCATGAATATACTCTTTGGGGATCGGTTCCAGATACCAGTAATGAAATCGGCCAGATAACATCCCACCCAATGCTTGGTTGACTAGGAGCGATATGGCAGACCCAGAGACAAGCATGGGGGCAGAGCGCGACTCTACCGCGTACTGAAAACTGTCCGTGATATCTTGATACACGTCTTGAACAGGATCATACACATTGGTCAACACCTGAAACTCATCGACAATCAGAGCAGTTGGTAAATTGCTTCTTCGTGCCAATCCACTCGGTTTATTAATCGCAAAACGAACAACATCATATGGTGTCGGTGCATTTAAGGCCAGGTCATACTGTTCAAACAAATCTAGGACAAACGCATCCTCTTTTTCTTCTGCATATTTACGTAATGTGTCAAACGGTAAGTCATTATCCATCAGAGAGGGGTCACGGTAGCGAAATGCAAGATAGCTGACAACATAGCTCTGAATATATTCTCTGGCGAAATCATAGCTCGTAATTGGGGTCTTGCGATGAAGATAACGCGCAAAGGAGATAAAAACGGGCATCACATCCGTCTGCTTATAAAACAAGCGGTTCACGAGTTTTTGTAGAATGGCGGTTTTGCCTGTGCGTCGTCGCCCGATAAGCGCAATCGAGTTTGCCTTGAAATGGGGCGTGTTTGTTGCCCAGTCCCAAAAATAGGCCAAATCATCGTTGCGGTCAACAAAAATAGCCTCGTTAAGTCCTTCATATAATTGAATTTCTTGTTTCATCATGATTAGTGTACATACGGCAAGACCACATCACGCAACTCATCCACATGCGCCCACTCATTATCCTGATCATTGTAAATTAGCGTTATGGGGCCATCGAAACCCGCTGACTCGACCATGTCCATGCACTTGATGAACTCAGTGGTATCCATACTGCCATCATCACCATAGCGTGCTTTGACATGCAGCGAGGTCGCCTGCGGCAACAACATGGACATCGTTTCATATTTGTTGGCAGTCTTGGTGTATTCGGCATTGCCAAAGTCAACACACAACCCCAACGGTGCTTGGCTCTTTTGCATAATCTCCAGCAGAGGACCTGGTTCGCGACTGGTGGTACGCCAATTCTCGGTGCTAACGATGATACCCTGTGAGTCGGCAAAGGCGGCAATTTCAGCCATGCTTGCGGCACTGTGATTGACTGCTTCGGGTATTGGGTCCTGTAACCCCGCATCAACACGCACCCGTTCTGCCCCCAACGTTGCAGCCACCTCAATCCATTGTTTGTTGAAGGCCACGCTCTCGGCACGTTCGGTCTCATCAGCAGAAGCAATATCGCCGTCATCAATCAGGATACTATAGAGCTCGCAGCCCGCATCGTTGATGGCACTGCTTAACTGTGATAGGTAGGTGTCTTCCGTGCTGGGCAGGTGAAAGTGACAGATTTCGAGTGTATGCACACCGTGCTCGGCAGCAGCGTTGGGAAAGTCAAGTAAATCAAGACCGTTGCTCAGTTCGCCGTGAACGGTCCAGCTAGATATGGCTAAACGCATGGTTTTCTCCTTTATGTATATGATTATTCTTCTTTTTGCGGCAATTGCGACATGAAATGTTGTAAGCCAGATTTGCCCGCCTCTAAGGCTAAAGTTACAAAGTTTCCAATTTCTTCCTCGGACTCAATGAGTTCTAACCGCTCTTCAATTTCATCCAACTCTACTTGGTTCGGTGTCAATAGATATTGGACGATGTTCATGACATATGTACGCCCCTGTGCTAAGGCTTGCTGTAGAGCTTTTTCAATCGCCTCTTCAAACCCACGCTCGTATCCGATTTCTTCAATACTGGTAATATATTGCATACGCTTTTCCTCCTCTAACTCTTGCACTTGCTGCCAAAACAACGCTTTCTCCAGTTTAGGCAAATGCAACACCCAATCGATAAATTTAAAGAGGTGCGCGACCTGAATTCTAGTATATCCTCGCTTGTAGAGTTCTCGCACTAATGAAACTTTGGTATTCAGCCGTGCATTCACATCCTTTAGCGTATCCTGTGATTTTAAATGTGCCATCACGACAACTGCAAATGGATTCTTGCTTTGCTCCAGTTCATGCCACTTTTGACGATAGCCATGCAGTTTGACGCTAGGGAGCTCAAAAGTGACTTTGCAATCCCACAACTCAGCTTCATATTGTTTCGGTTGCCATGAACCACTTTCATCGGCAAAGATGACCAACGAAGCAATGGGGACTTGGGCAATGTCATAGAACCGATAATAGTAGATGAAGACGCGTTGCGCAAAGTTTGTTTCATGCTGGCTCTGAATCTCAATGTGAATCAGCACCCATTGTTCACTGCCATCGTTGCGCCAGACTTGAACAAGTTTATCCGCATACTGTCGCCCTGACGTTGCATCTTTGGTTGCCTGTTGAAGTTCTTTGTCTTTGAAGTGATAGCCTCTTGACCAGTCGATTTCAGTATAGATTTTGGGGAAGAAGAATTGGATGAATTCTTTGAAGTAATGGGTCAGGATGTCCTTCCAAGGGCTATCGTAATCAGTTATCTCTTTCTTTGGTTGCGATGCGTTCTGTCCATCTTTTTTGATAGATGCATTGGGAGCCATATGATTGTATCCTTTCTATAGCGATGTTTGAAATCAGATTCAATTAGGCTCAATTAGGTTGGTTCAGCAACTAGCTCTAACTCAGGATTGACAGCGTGGTTCTGTTCTTGCGCAAGCTCCTCCGGCTCTGGCTCATCCAACGACGCCACAATCTTGCCATCACGCAGGTGAATCACCTGATCGACAAATTCATCCACCAAGCTGTCGTGGGTTGCCATGAGCATGGTTACATTCTGCTCATGCACAATCTGCTGGAACAGCCCTAAGATTTCCTGTGCAGTACGGCTATCCAACTCACCTGTCGGCTCATCCGCAAGAATCAGTTTAGGACGATTTGCCAAGGCACGTGCAACAGCAACACGCTGCTGTTGACCACCTGAAAGCTCATAGGGCCGGTGCTTCATCCATTTGGTCAACCCAACCAAGTCAATCACCTCAAGGGTACGGCGATGACGTTCTTTGCGGTTTTCCCCAACCATGCGCATGATCAGTTCGACATTCTCATACGCTGAAAGTGTGGGTAATAGACCCAGTGATTGGAAAATAAAGCCGACTTGCTCACGTCGCCAACGCGTCAGTTTACGTTCGCTCCAGCCTGCAATTTCATCGCCCAAGATACGTACAACGCCACTGGTTGGGCTATCCAAGCCACCCAAGCTGTTGAGCAATGTCGTCTTGCCACTACCGGAGCGTCCTTTGAGTGCAATCAGACTGCCTTCATGGATGCGTAAATTGACACCCCGCAAAGCCAAGACCTTTTGGTCCCCCAATGAATAGGTACGTTCGAGGTCAACGGTTTCAATGACTACGGGTTTTTGGCTCAACATTGCAGCGCGTTGACGGCGTAGTTCTTGGGCGTCCTCGCTGATGTCGGGCTGCAATAATGCATAGAGATCAATTTCAGTTTCAGCCGCTATTTCTGCCAGCTCAACACCCGTCTCATCGTCTTCTACATTTGAGTCATCAACATCAGCAAGAACGACAGGTTCAATCGCTTCATCAATGCCATCACTTGCTGTCTCCACGACCTCACTGACGCTATCATCGGTGGACTCAGTGGCGGGTTCCGCCACCACCACAGTTTCAGCGGCAGCTTCGGATACTTCATTAGAACCTGATTCCGGCACCGGAGTAGGTGCGACCACAGCACTAGGTTCTGGATGCGCGCCATTCTGTGAAGCGGTCTGTGAGGCAACCTGTGGCGAAGGGGGTGATTCAACAACGGGTGCTTGCGCAGGGGCGGCTGGTTGAGTTGCAGCGGGTTGTGTCGCCGAGACTTGCCGGTCCATTCGTCGTCTACGTTGTTTTTTTGTTAACATAATACCCTACTCGTCTGCCTCCTCATTTGCGCTATCCTTCGATCCTCGGCGGAACCACCCACGCCGTTTTGGTTGCGCAGCCTCTTCCGGTTCAACCGCCGCCACGGCCACATCGCCGTCGCTATCATCACTGTCGTCCTGCTTTTTGCGATTGCGACCAAAGCCCAAACGTGGGAATCGACGTTTTGGTTGCTCATCCTCATCATCCTCAATCGGCTCACCCATCAATGGTTTATCCTCATCCTCATCATCGGTTGGCTCTTCACCCGGACGATAATAGGGTTTGATAAGAATTCCCTCTTCTTGCACCTCGATGCTGGCGCGGCCACGAAACTTGAACTGCTCCATGTAATCCTGTGGGATATGTAGACGACCCGCATTATCCACAACCACCAAGTTTTGAAAGTTCTGTTCCTCACCCTCTTCGCCCTCAACCTCTTCCTGCATTTGCTGACGAATGGTCTCGCTTGCCAACATACCATCGCGGATGGCAACTACGCGGTCCACTTGCTTGGCAACACCGGGGTCGTGGCTGACGATAATGGTAGTGATGTCCATCTCATGCGCCAAGTACTGGAATGTGCCATAAATCGTCTTGGCCGTTGATGAGTCAACCTCACCTGTTGGTTCATCCGCAAGCAGAAGGATGGGATCATTTGCCATCGCGACGGCAATTGCCACACGCTGCTGCTCACCACCCGATAGCTCTTGGACATAGTGCTTCTCACGGTTATATAGCCCGACCATCTCCAACAATTCGGTAGCACGTTTGCGTTTGTTGTCAACCGACAGCCCCGATAGCGTCATTGGCAACATCACATTATTGACAGCGTTGAGATACGGCACAAGGTTCCGTGCGCTCTGCTGCCAGACAAAGCCGACTTTCTCGCGGCGATATTTGTTCAACATCCGGTCGGACATGCGCAGCAGATCATAGCTATCGACGCGTACCTGTCCAGCCGTTGGGCGGTCAAGCCCACCCAAAATGCTCATCAATGTACTCTTCCCGCTACCACTGGCCCCAATAATGCCGACCAGTTCGCCTTTGTCGATGGTGATGTTGAGGTCACGCAGGGCCACCATCTCTAGGTCAGCGACTTTATAGATTTTGACAAGCCCTTCACAATAGATAAATGGATCAGACATATGGTCCTTTTTTATTCATGCAGTCAATCAGTGACTCTGCTGAAAAAAGTCCGACTTCTGTAGAATTTGTTGATCTCTACCACTGGTAAGAAGTCGGACTTTTGGACTATTTTCACCTTTTTGCAGCAGAGTCATCAGTTAATCGTTGAAACATTGGAGCATTCAAACGGAAAAGCGTTCAAACGCTCCATCGCTCCAACGTTCCAATGCGCCATCGCTTAAACAGTCTCACCAAGTTTAATCGCTTGGAATATCTTCATGCGTAATAGCAACACGGCCAATACACTGAGTGCAAAGAAGAACAGGATGCCAAAGAGTGCATAGATACGCAGGATGGCAAACCAGGCAATTTGCACTTGGAATGGCGGTGTCAATGCTTCGGCGTCTGTGCCTACTTGCAAATAGGGGATAAAGGCTTGGCTGATGATTGAGCCAAGAATCGTGCCTGCGCCTAGCCCCAGCAGAATCAAGAAGGCCAGTTCCCATGCCAAGAACGCTGTCATCTGACCGGATGATAGCCCCATCGCACGCAGTGTACCTAGCTCAATAAAGCGGCGACGGAATGAGAAAAGGGCATAGAGCAAGAATCCAAGAACCGTCAGTAAGGCGGCACTCAAGAAGCCCACGGAGAGTACACCAAACAGTCCCTGTCGTTCTGGCAGCTTTTGCGCGTCAGAAATACGCAATGTGGATGAATTCCAGTTGATGACGGTCAAATCGAGATCGTTCAACTCTCGCAGCACTTTTTCGTAATCAATACCACCCGTATCCGTCTTGACCCACACATCATAGGGTACTTCACCGCCTGCCATCTCAAAGACATTCTCCAAGTTGCCAACGATCAACGGCCCTTCTTCTTCAATATACCATGTTGGGAAGTAGTCAATTTCACCGACAACGGTCATGTTTGCCTCGACCCGTTGACCAAAGGTGCTGATGCGGACGGGTACAATATCCCCCACGCGGATGGTATTGGCGCGCATGACACTGCGTGGCAACAAAATGCCATCAGGCATAATCGCCAATGAGTTCATTAATGCACCCAAACTGGCGGGCGCAAAGTCACTCCGCCAAAAGGCAACTTTGGGGAAGTCAAGGCGATCTACACCGATAAAGACACTCTCGACCCATCGCCCCTGTAGTTGTAGACCTGCACCAAACTCACCCACACGTGTCGCCTCCTGAATTTCATCGACTTTGAGGTGTTCGGAGACAGGCACAAAGACCCATCGTGGTCCTGTGATAAAGTTGTCATCGCCGGAACTTCCGTCCGATGCCGTTGATGCCGCTGGGTCAGCAGCCCCTCCCCCGCCTGGAACTGTACTACCTTGGTCTTCGTTCTGTCCTAGTTCGACCAGGCGCATATCCGCACCCACTTTGTAATAGCTCTGGTCAAAGAGATGCGTATCCAGTGTCTGGGCTAGTGAGGCCGTGAAGGAGGATAGACTCAAAGTCAAAATGAGTAGTACAAGTGGAGCCGTGTAAAAGCCTGGGTCACGAGCAAGATAGCGTGTCGCCAGCAGAAAGCCGACGCTGGTAGTGCGTGATGCTATCCACGCCAAAAAGCGCATGACGATGGGCAGAATACGAAGAATGAAGAGCGTCATCGCAAATGCGGCCAAGGCTGGAACCAAGAAGAGCAGTGGATTGTCAAAGAGTCCACCTGACATGACGCCGTTCGCCCCGGAGCCAACAACACTGCCCTGTTGACGCAACAGATAGGCGCCATAGACGGCAGGAATTAGTAGCATCACATCCAACCACATACGTTGCCACAATGGTGGTTTTAGTGTACGCGCTTGACTCTGTTTATAGGTAACGATGGTCTCACGCGATGCCCCAATCGAGGGCAACACCTGCGCCATCAGCGTGACAATGATGGCACCTGCACCAAAGCGTAATGCCGACATCGTAACATTGACACGTAAGTCCGTCTCTACAGTGAAGTTAAGAAAACTCTTGGTCGCACCAATAATTTGGGCGATGCCTTGGCTTGTGGGAATCCCCGCGGCGATGGCAACACCCGCAAGCAGCAGAGCCTCTAACAGGGCAATGCCCAAGATTTGCAGGACTGTTGCACCACGACTCCGCAGCACAGCAATCTCGTTGCGTTGACGCGCAACAGACAGCCCGACGACCCAGCCAATAAACGCCAGCAATAGACCCACGATGGGAATGCTAAAGGCATAGAGCAACACATTCAACAACCGTGCTGAACTACTATAGCGGCGTAGTTCATCCTGTGGCGAAATTTCGAGCCGAGTGTCATTGAGCAGCGACAAGGTTGTCTGCTGCACATCGTTGATATTAAAGAGTAGCCGGTTGACATCATCAGAGGAGACACCTGCCCCATCCATGATTAAATACCAGAGAATCTGCGCAATCTCATCATCCAACGCGGTGGAAAGACGATTGCGGAAAGTGTCTTCGGGTACAACCAGTTGGTTATCAAAGACCGATTGGCGATAGAACCAATATTCATCATTCGGATCGATAGCACGCCAGATGCCTGTAATGCGGATGGGAATTTGCACGGTGCGTCGTGAATCTTCGGTTTCCACGCGCCGGAAGGTCATGTACTGCTCACCTGACTGCATACCGATTTCTTCGGCCAGTGCTTCGGAAACCAATACATCGACGACGCTATCTGTGTTGGTTCCAGCAACTTCTGGGAAAGACCCTTCGACCAAGGCTATTTTATCTTGGTAGTTGCTCATGAACGAGTAGTTGACCCATGCCAACGGATCTTTGATATCGGCATAGGCGACATCATCGGTAGGAAAAAGCCGGAAGTTGTCGGTCTTGGCATAACGCACAGTCTGGCGATGGGGTAGCCCTAACTGTCCCGGCACCTACTCCTGCATATAGATGTCGATATCTTCGACATCTTCAAGCTGTTTCAACCCATAAAGCGAACCCACATAGCGAAACATAAAGGCAAACGGTGGACGCTGGAGAGAATCCTCCTCCCCTTTATTGCTCAGTTCATCTTGGAGGATTTGATAATAAACAGCATCAGTATACAGAGGGATGCTCATGACCAATGCGATGGACGCAACCAACCCCAACGCTGTCGCAATCGCCAACCCGCGCTGTGCGATCAAGCGGCGAAAGGCAACCGTGAAGATGGATAAAACTCGCAGAATATTGCTCATAATAGTTAATAGTTAATAGCCAATAGTTGATAGTTAATAGCTATATAGTGATGAGTGGTTGTTCATTCTTCACTATTCACTGTTAACTATCAACTATTCACTATTCTACTGTCCGATTAATACTTGCCCCTCTTCTAACCCCTCTTCAATCTCAACACGGTCCTGTGTCTGGATGCCCACTTTGACATCCACACGGCGCTGGGCATCGCCCTCTTTTAGGACAGCAAAACGGCGTCCATCAAAGACACGAATGGCCTGTGGCGGAACCCAAAGCACGTTGTCCTTGCGCTCAAGCTCAACTGTCACACGCACAAGATCGCCTAGTTCAAAGCCCTCATCAGGGAATTCATCCAGCGTGATTCGTGTCGACTTGTCTGGCTCCTCAACCTCGGTGTTGCTACGTCCACCCGAACCATAGGGGAAGGGTAAACGGCGAATGGTTCCCACGAGTTGCTCACCCGGACGGCTGACCAGCACCGCATTGGCAACCATGCCCTCTTGCAGTTCGTCCATCTGATTGCTAAGTAAGTCCGCGCTGATCTCTAGGTTATCTACGTCAGCTAGCACGACCACGTTTTTATATCCGTCAATAGCCTGCCCCGATACGAGTGAAATGGACAGTATCTTGCCATCAAACGGCGCAACAATTTGCGCATCATTAATCGCTGATTCAAGCTTTTGGACATTCAGTTGCGCACGTGAAACGTCGTTCTCTAACAATGGATCAACGCCGTGACTGAGCCGGTCAACGGCAATCTGCGCCTGTGCCACGCGTTGCTCTTTGATCGCAATCTCGCCAGGGTCCGGCGGTGTCTTTTTGCGTAATTGATCTAACTCCATCTGTGCGATCTGGAGATTAGAATCTGCTACTTGGAGATTATAGCCAAGCTCGCGCAGTGCTGCGTCCAAACGGACCTGTGCCCGTTCAAGGTCCAAGTTTGCAGAGATAGCCTCACGTTCGAGATCATCAATCTCAAACTTGGCGAGTAAATCTCCCGCTTTAACAAAATCGTTGCGTTTGAAAAAGACACTCTGCACACGGCCATTGACACGGAAGAAGAGTTCTTCTTCCAGAATAGGTGAAATCCGTGCGCTAAAGGTGAGTTCTTTGACAATTTCACCGCGCTTCACATTATACGTTGGTTTGGTTGGCACAATGGCCGTTGGAATTGGTGTTGGTGTGGCTTCCTCAGAGGCAATGCGTTCTGTGGCACTTTCTGGTAATAATGAACATGCACCTGTCAACACGATGATCATCATCAGAGCAACGCCCTTTCCCGTCATCGTGGTCAGTGCCTTTATCAACCTGTTGTTGCCTCTAGTCAGCCCAAATTTCCCTATCGAAATCAATTGTCTATCCCTTTTGTGGATGTAGGATTGTGCATATGTAGACTACAAACAATAAATTATGTTTATCACCCCTGCTTATTATACACAAACAATCCTGATAAAAATTCTCATACGATCCGCAATATACACTATTATTTTAATAATAATCGAGATTCAACACATCCTGGCACAGTATTTCAACCCGATGAGCGCTTTGCCATTACAGTGTCTGCAAGCTCAACCG
>JBCCFC010000205.1:0-13855 GCA_039029935.1 Chloroflexota bacterium | reverse complement strand
TGTGGACCATTTTGTCTATCCAGACATCACGCTCGACAAGCTGATTGACGAGTTGTGTCGTGATGTCAATGGCGGTGCATATCAGGTCTTGGACTTGTCCGGACATAGTGCGGAAGAGGGCTTCTTTATGCATGATGAAGAAATCCTCGACGAGGCGATTCTGGGGTCGCTGTTGTCCATCTCACCCGTGCAGTTGGTCACACTCAGGAACTGCTACTCCTTGGAGATTGCGCGCACAGCGGTCAATGCGCATGGCGTCGATTGGGCGGTGGGTATCTCACGTGAAATCTACCAAGAGTGCGCCGACCGCTTTTTGAAGATATTTTATGGTCAGTTGTTTGACCGCAAAGTCCTGAACGATACCAATGTATTGAAATCGTTTCGGCTTGCACAATTGGGCATACGCGCTGAACATCGCTCCTACATGCAGTTGTACAGCACACGTCCACTCTCTCAGATCGTTTAAGGCACACGGATAGAGGTGATCAGTATGCCCATTGTTTTATTTGACTGATTGGCGTGGTTTAGCAGACTATATTACGCATCGACCCACGTCACCTGCAACTCTTCCTTCTGCGCAAAGCGGACCAAGTGACTGCCAACCACACCCTTCATGCGATCAAAACGCAGTGGACTGACCGCCTTGACTTGCATGGTCAGCGTACTGGCGTTGGCCTCCATCGTACACACGCCAAAGTCAAAGTTGACATGTCCATGCCCCAAACCATCGTCGCCAATCTCATAACCAGCATTGCCTTCATGGTCAAAGTGGTTGCAGAGTGCGCGCAGATAGCGGCTGGCTTTTTCTGTTTCGACCTGCGCGGTGGCAATGCGGTCAACGCCATCAGGCGGGTCCGCTTTCATGGCAAGTCCCATCAGCGTCATGCGAAGTCCGCGCTCACTGTCAACCGTTTTGCCAAAGTCAACACGCACATTGTCGCTCCGTTCATCTGCGCTGACGGCCAAGTTGAATCCGCTGGCATCCATATCTGTGATTACAGCACTGCTTGCCCATTCCTGACCCGCCAACATGCGCGCAATGTTCAATACATTCTTTGGCTGTTCACCGTTCAAATAATCAACGGCACTCGTAATGGCCTCTGCTGTTAATTGACCCTTTTCCATTGTTCAACCTCCTGAAATAAAAAAGCTTTCAGCTACTTAGCTGTCAGCTTTCAGCCAGAGTCAGATCGTGTCCTTTGGCTGATTTTAACTTGCACATACAATTAAAAGCACAAAAACACTGATACGGTCAAACACGGATAATGTAAAAAAATTATCTGTGTTTGACCGTATCAGTGTTTATATACCGACTGGATTATAAACTATTCCAAGCCTTCAGCAACCTCGTCAATCATCATCATGAATGTGCTGAGTCCAGCATCTGCCATGTACCAAGGACCGGGGTCGAGATAGACAATGTTGCCCTCTGCGCCTGCTGTTGTGGCGGCAATCAACTCGTTGTCCAGCATGGATGATGCGGTATCGCCTTCGCTGCCAACAGCAGCATCACGGTCCAAGATATAGAGGATGTCTGGGTTCTCTTCCAGTACAAACTCAAATGAAACCGTATCGCCATGAATTTCCGTCGCCATTGTTTCTGTGGATGGCGCGACACCCAACATGTCATGAATCATGCCAAAGCGTGAACCCGGACCATAGCCCTTGAGTTCGCCACCGCTGGTCATGATCACCAATGCTGAACGCCCATCGGCTTCGGCTGTTGCGCGGACCTCATCAATACGAGCGTTGACTGCGGCCAACTGTTCAGCCGCTTCCTCTTCCATGTCAAAGATGATGCCTAGATTGGTCACATAGGCGTTGAATGTCTCCTGCTTGTTGGCCCAATCGACGGTCACATCAATGGTTGGCGCAATTTTCGACATTTCCTCATAGAGTGGAGCCGTGCGCAGCCCAACGATGATCAAGTCTGGGTCAAGCGAATTGACCACTTCATAGTCGATCTCGCGCATACTGCCGATGTTGGTATACTCCTCGCTATTGTACTTGTCCAAGTGTGCTGGTACAAGCGGTCCCTGTGGCAAACCCGCGACAGGAATACCCATCTGGTCCAGTGTATCCAATGCGCTGTAATTCAACACGATCACAGTCTCTGGATTCTTGACAACGGTCGTTTCACCCTGTGGGTGTGTGACCGTGACTGTTTCCGCCTCAACCGCTGGTGCATCCGATGCGCCCGCTGGTGGCTGAATCACACAGGCGGAGAGCAGCATGGCGAATGCTGTGGTTAAGACGATGAGTAGTAGACTTTGTTTATTTTTCAACATGTTTTAATCCTTAAAATTTTTCGCTTACTACAACGGATTTGGGAGGGGGAACGGATTTTTTCCCTTGTGCAGAGCAGAAATCCGTTCCCTGCCTAAATCCGCTGTAGTACATTAATTACACAAAATAGACCCCAATCCGATTACCATTGATTTCCTCAATCGGGATGGTCATGTCATAGATATCGGCCAACGCCGCCGTGTCGATGATCTCTTCGGTTGTTCCTTGACGGACCAACTGCCCCTCTTTGAGTGCGACAATTCTATCCGAATGGCAGGAGGCAAAGTTGATGTCATGCAATACCAGCACAATCGTCTTGCCCAGTTCATCGACCATGCGACGCAGCACCGACATGATCTGCACCGAGTGTTTCATGTCGAGATTGTTGAGCGGCTCGTCCAGCAGAATGTAGTCAGTATCTTGGCAGAGCGTCATGGCGACATAGGCGCGCTGTCGTTGACCACCACTTAGTTGATCCAAAAAGCGATGCTTTAGGTCGCCCAACTCCATGTAGGCAATGGCGCGGTCAACGTGTTCCCAATCATTTGATGTGAGTCGCCCCTGTGAATAGGGAAAGCGGCCAAAGCTCACGAGATCACGAATGGTCAGCCGGACGCTGATATGGTTCTCCTGCTTGAGAATCGAGAGCTTTTTGGCAAACTCACTGCTCTTGGCCTCGGCCACATCTTCGCCATCGACCAAAATCTCGCCGCCATCCCGTTTCAACAGCCGACTCATCATCGAAAGCAGCGTACTCTTCCCCGCCCCGTTGGGTCCAATAAGCGATGTAATTTCGCCTTTGCGAATGGTGACAGACACATCATCAACCACCGCTTTGCTGCCATATCGCTTTGTCACATTTCGTACTTCAATCACAAGCTTGCACCCCTCCAACGCTCCATCGCTTTTCCGTTCCAACGCTCCATCGTTCCATCGCTCCAACGCTTATCCTCTCGCCTCTTTCAACAGTAGATAGAGAAAATAGACGCCACCGACAAAGTTGATGATCACGCCAATCGTCGTGTTAAATTCAAACACGCGCTCAAGCAGCAGTTGCCCACCAACCAAGGCGATAACACTCATCAACATGGCGGCGGGAATGAGATAGCCGTGACGGTATGTCCCCATAAATTGATAGGTGACATTGGCGGCCAACAGGCCAAAGAACAGAATCGGCCCAACCAGTGCTGTTGAGACGGAGACAAGGACGGCGATGACAATCATCAGGCGGTTGACAACAACAGTGTGGTCGATGCCCAGATTAATGGCGACATCACGCCCCAGCGAGATCACATCTAGATAGGGCGCAAACCGGAAGCTGTAGGCCGTTGCCCAGAAGATGCCGATGCACGAAATCAAGAGCAGGTCTTCATCGACATTTTGGATGCTGGCAAAGAGACGGTCCTGCAAGACCTGAAACTCGTTGGGGTCAAGCATGTTTTGCATAAAGCTGGACAAATTGCCAAAGAGTGTTCCAAAGACGACGCCGACGAGGACCAAGAAGTAGAGATTGGTGCCTTCACGCTCAAACAACCAGCGGTAGAGTGCGCCTGCAAAGATGATCATACACCCAACATTGATGGCAAACATCAGGTTTGGGTCAAATGTCGCTATCGCCAGTGACCCCAAAAAGAAGGTCAACGCGGTCTGAATCAGCACATACATCGAGTTGAAGCCAATGATGGCCGGTGTCAGAATACGATTGTTGGTGATGGTCTGAAAGATGACGGTTGAATAGGAAACCGAGAAGCCAACCAGCACCATCGCCAGCACTTTGCGTCCCCGACGAGGCAACGCAAAGCCCCAATCTGTCACGCCAATCGACAGGTAGAAGCCAATCGCCAACACTGCCAACAACAGCAATATCCACAGCTTGCGGTTGAGAATGGCGTTGCGTGGATCATCCACGACGACAACGTCTGGGTTGCGGTTGAAGAGTGATCCCAGCCATGAGTGCTGTTGTTTAGCGAGTCGCATAAGCCCCCCGATTCAACAGCATGTAGAGGAACATGGCACTGCCGATGACACCGACAACCATGCCGATGGGAATCTCGTAGGGATAGATGATAAGCCGCCCCAGAATGTCACAGGCCAGCACAAAGATTGCGCCCAAGAGTGCTGTGTAGGGCAGCGTCCGCCGGATGTTGTCGCCCAGATAGATGGTGACAAGGTTGGGAACGACCAGCCCCAAAAAGGGGATGATACCCACTGTGAGTACAACCGCCGCCGTTGTCAACGCAATCAGCCCCAAGCCGATATTGACCACCTGTTTGTATTTCAGCCCCAAGTTGACGGCAAAGTCCTCACCCATCCCCGCCAGTGTAAAGCGGTCTGCATAGACATAGGCCAGCAGAATCGATGGTATAGCAATGTAGAGCATTTCATAACGGCCACGCAATACACCAGAAAAGTCGCCAATCACCCACGCATTCATGGCCTGAATCATGTTGTAGCGATAGGCGATAAAGATGCTGAATGAGCCGACCACACCGCCAAACATGATGCCAACGAGCGGGACAAGAATCACATCCTTATACTTGATCGTGTCCAAAATGCGCATAAAGATGAATGTGCCGACGAGGGCAAAGGCAAAGCCAATCAGCATTTTCTGGATGACCGCCGCCGAGCCAAAGAGCAGCAGTGCCACCAATATGCCAAGGCTGGCCGATTCCATTGTGCCAGCGGTCGCAGGTGTCACAAACTTATTGCGCGCCAACTGTTGCATAATCAGACCAACCACGCTCAACCCTGTCCCTGCCGCCAACACCGCAATCAAGCGCGGGATACGGCTGACGACAAAGACCATCATCTGGTCGCCCTCATTGGTGAACAGTCCCCACAGGGTCACAGTGCGCACACCAAAAAAGAGCGAGATGACTGAGAGAACGAAGAGCAATATTAGTCCAATTACAACATAATATCTGTTTTGGATCATTAATTTCGTTTTCTATACTGAATCTGGAGTAACTGTCTGTGATGCATTGATAGTTGCTTAGGCGTCTTGCCTGAGCGTTGGGCTATCGCCCGAATGTTTTTATGCAGACTCAGCATGAATTGTGTCCCTGATGTTGATTCGCAGACCTACCGTTTGTGCCAGTAACCATAGGTGCATCAACATCATGTTGATTTCTGTTTGTTGGTTTCAGTATTTGTGTCCACTGCAACCTGCCTTCACTGATGATAATAGATGAATGGGGGAATTTCAAGTGCGGTTTTTGTGAAAATAGGCACAAGTTGATGCGGAACGGTTAAACATATTTGGTAAGCGAATTTGAACCGATATATTTATGTCGGTTATCAAATTTATTAACTTGGGTTACATCACCTTCCGCTGTCGCCACAACAAATAGATAAAAAACGGCGCACCCACCATCGCCGTAATCAACCCTGCGGGCAACTCAATCGGCGCCATAATCGTTCGCCCCACTAAGTCAGCGGCAACGACAATCAGTGCGCCGACGACGCCTGCGGTCGGGAAGAGTCCTACGTGGTCGGGGCCAGAGAGTCGGCGGGCAATGTGGGGGGCCATGAGGCCAACAAAGCCGATGGTTCCGGCGGCGGCAACGGTGGCGGCGGCGAGGGCGACGGCTGCAAAGAGCAGCAGTCCACGTCGGATTTCGACACGGCTCCCCAGCCCCCGTGCCACATCTTCACCCAGATTGAGCGCGTTGAGGTCACGAGCGAGGACGAAGGCCAGCGGTGCGAAAATGATCACCCATGCAAAGAGCGGCCAGAATTCATCCCATGAACGGCCATAGACGCTGCCTGTCAGCCAGATGAGTGCGCGCTGCACGTTGTAGATGTTGCCAAATGTGACCATGAGCGTTGTCAGTGCGCTGGTGATGGCCCCAAGACCGATGCCGACCAGAATGAGGCGGATGGGTGAATCGCCCCCACGCCACGCCAAAATGTAGATAAGCAGCGCAACGGTGATGGCCCCACCAAATGCGGCCAATGGAATGATCCCCGGTGTCGTCACCTCAAGGACTACAATCAGCGTTACCGCCACCAGTCCTGCTCCGGCGTTGATGCCAAGAATGCCCGGTGCGGCCAGTGGATTGCGCGTCAACCCTTGCAGGATTGTGCCAGAAATCCCCAAGGCCATGCCCACCAATGCGGCCACCAACATGCGCGGCAGACGCAGTGTATTGACCACAAAGTTGTAATCATCAAAGTTTTCACCTTCGATGTGCAGTACAGTGCGGATCACGTCCAGCGGCGCAATCGGATACTCACCGACACCGATGTTGACAACCATCGCCCCCAATGTCGCCAGCACCACGGCTGTTAGCACGAAAGGCACACGGCGGTCGATGCGGAATGAGAGGGGGATACGACGTGGGCGCACGGTGTACCATGTTGATGTTTGTTGCACTGTTACCTCCTGACCCGCCAGCGGACAAGATAGACAAAGAAGGGGCCACCAATCAACGCTGTCATCACACCGACGGGCAACTCAATTGGTCGCAGCAGCAATCGTGCGCCCACGTCTGATACCAGTAGAAAGACTGCGCCCAGAATGGCGGCGTAGGGCAGAATCCAGCGATAATCAACGCCGACGATAAAGCGCACGACATGCGGGATGACCAACCCGATAAAGCCGATGGGTCCGGCAACAGCGACTGCGCCTCCGGCCAATAGCACGACGGCTACGGCAGAGAGTCCCTTAATCCAGCCGGTGTTTTGCCCCAATCCAACCGCCACATCTTCGCCCAACGAGATCGTGGTGATCTGTCGCCCCAAGGCAAAGGAGAGAATCAACCCAAAGACTAAGTAGGGCGCAACTTGCAGCAGCAGGTCCAGATCACGTCCCGCCACCGAGCCTGCCAGCCAGAAGCGCACCTCTTCCAGCGTCCGTTGGTTGAGAATCAGCACACCTGTGGTGAAGGATGAGAGCAGCGCGGTCAAGGCTGCCCCTGCAATCGTCAAGTTGAGCGGTGTGGGTCCGCCCCGCCCTATTGCCCCCAACGCATAGACGGCGATGGCCGTGATAGCGGCGCCAGCAAAGGCAAAGAGTGCATAGAGTGCCAGCGAGCTGATGTTGAGAAAGAAGACAGCGGCGACAACGGCCAACGCTGCGCCAGTGTTGATGCCCAAAATGCCCGGATCACCAAGCGGATTGCGCGTCAACCCCTGCATGATGGCTCCGGCAACTGCCAGTGATGCCCCCACCAACACGGCCACCGCAGCACGTGGGATGCGCAGTGTGCGGATGATCAGATGGTCGGTGGAGGTTTCGTCAAAGGCAAAGAGTGCATTGATCACATCGATGGGTGCGATGTCCGCTGCCCCAAAGCCAATGCTCAACATCATGGTCATCAGCAGCAGACCGATGCCGATGAGTAGTCCAAAGGAGAGCATGGCGCGTGTACGAATAAAGCGCATATGCCCTGTCGTTTGCGAAATTGTCGAAGCCGTCATGCGCTATTCTCCTGGAGCCAGCAGTGGGTTCTCGACCGTTGGCTCTGTGTCAGCCAAGATGCGGAACATATCGTCAATCACCTCATGCGCCGAGAGCAGACCAAAGCCATGCCAGTGGGCGTCCATCGCATGGGCATTGCCACTTTGCACTGCGCCCAACGCATTCCAAATCGCATCATCGGCCAGCGACTCGATCAACGCCTGCGCCTCATTGGTTCCTGCCTCGGTCGGCTGCACACCATAGACAAAGAGATAGCTGCCATCCACCAAGTCCCAGCGTTCTTGGCTAACATCAATCTGGATAAAGCCTGTCTCTGGGTCAAATGCCGCCTGTTGTGCTTCGGGCTGGGCAATGCCCAAGTCACCCAGAATGACGCCTGTGAATGACCCCGCCAAGCGCATCCCCAAATCACCACCGGGACGAGCGCGCACCACAGAAACTGTCTCACCCCCCAGAGAATCACCAATGGCCTCATGCAGCGCATCAATGCGTTCGTAGTAGCCCGCAATCAACGCCTCGCTCACATCCTCCATGCCCAGCAGCTCACCAAAGAAACGAAACTGCGGCTTCCAATCTTGATAGGCGTCCTCCGACGATTCATAGACAATGGTCGGCGCAATCTCGGCCATCAAGTCATACATGTTGTCTTCATAGTACCCCATTTCGGTGATAATGATGTCTGGGTTGGCAAGCGCAACCGCCTCCATGTTGGGTGGGAACGCGCCCATATCGGGCAACCCCTCTGTAACCTCAACCAGTTTGGGCAACCATTCAGGATGGGTATTGCCGATAAAGAACTGGGCAATCTGTGAACCGGCAATAAACGCCATGTCATTGATGAGCATGTACTCCATGCTGTTCAGATCAAGCGGCGCAACACGCTCAATGGTTTCGGGAATACATACGGGTTCCGTCGCCAGCCGCTCGTGGTCAAAGAGCCGAAAGCCCTCGTCACAGTCTGCTGAGGCATCTGCTACCGCATCGTCTGCGGCTGTTTCTTTTGCCGCGGGAGCCTCAATCGGGGCACATGCTGCCAGCAGAATCAGTCCTATCAAAAGGCACACCTTGATAAGTGCTAACCGAATTGTTATCATGATTTTCTCTGATTTTATTGATATTTTTTTATTGATATTTAGCAAGTAACATGTACGCATACTAATGCGTCCTGTCTGTCGATTGATTGACAGTATAAGATGAAATCGTCCCAATTTTGGATGCGATTCCATAGGAGTCTACGACAATTACCCTTATTTGTGTCATTTAGTCACCCAATAAGGAAACCACTTGGGGCAATTTTGCCATGCGATACGATGACGCCCAATCATTATGTATTGCATCAAACCGAGTTTGAATAATCGAGTGTTGAGTTTGCCAACGATTGATCATGTTTTTGTCAAAGGTCACGACATAATCCATTGATGTGACGATGCCACCCAAGGATGCAAATGTAGACAATGCCAAGATTGTGGCATCTTCACCGCTAAAATTGTGGTGTCGTAAACGGCTCGCCCACCGTTTGCAGTAACGAGTGGGTGAAATGACGGCCACTTCTTGAAAAAACAGCGCGATAAACCGTGCATATAACGGTTGTTGTGCAAGTTGATTCAATATCGCGGCCGTTGAGGGCGAGATGCATAGCTGGTCGGTTCTGTGCATACTGTTTTGGAACAGTTGTATGGATACATCTTCAATGGGCGTCAATGGCTTCCTATAGGCTGATTTTAATAGACCGCGAAGTGTTGCCCTCGCGCTCGCTTTATCATACAAGTACAACATTGGGCGATACCTCAACCTCTCCCATGTCAAACAGGTCTACATCTTCCCACTTGGCCCATAACTCGGCCTCTTGCTCGTCGGATAACGATAGATACTCACCAAGCGTCCATCCATCAAAGAAAACGGCATCCAAACTGGGTGGTTTGTTATCAAACGCATTCAAGACCCAGTCTCGCACACGTTCATGCGTCTTATCAGCAGTGATTTGCCCTGCCGATATTGGCTCTTCTTGTTGCGTTTCATGCTTTATTTGTTCATAACTTTGTATCCTTCTATCTATTTGAAGGACTCGGTTATAAAAGCCTGGCACCAATGCCAACAGTTCATTTTGCTCGACTGGATTCATGCTATTAATCACAGCCGCAATTTGCTCAATACCAGCAGGCTTAGACACCGCAACATTGTACATAATCAATCTCCTCATTAACAATGAATGTTGAATATAATGATGATTTATAAAACGGGTACATCATAGATGAAAGTTGGTGTCACTGTTTAAGTAACTGGTCTATTTAATATCCGTGATATAAAATATGTATATCACTACCATATATACGAGCTAAAGAGAAAAAGTTAAAGGTGATGTTGTATAATGGCGAAAGATTTGATTCATGATCCTGTCAAAGACGCTTTAGAAAATGATGGATGGACAGTTACATCAGAACACTTTACAGTACGGTATGAAGAACTTACCATCCAGCCTGATATCGCTGCGGAACGAGTGATTGCAGCCCAACGCGGTCTGGAGAAAATTGCGGTTGAGGTGAAAAGCTTTCTTGGACGCTCAACAACCAAAGATGTAAGAGATGCGCTTGGACAATATGTTATCTACCAGACGTATCTGGAAGATGTTGAGCCAGACCGAAAGGTATACCTGGGGATTAGCACCAGAGCCTATCACGATACTTTTCAGTTAAAAGCAGTTCAACGACTTGTCGAGCGTTTTTCTGTTCTGTTAGTTGTCGTAGATATAGAACAAAAGGAGGTCGTTTTATGGACCGATTAGTTAGTTATCGAAACATTGTCAAAGACCTACTGAAAACACAGGCTAAATATATGGAAGAATCCCCACAGCAAGCAATCGAAACGCAACTGAGTTTTGATGAGCTGCACGATAACTATTTGCTGTTAAATGTAGGTTGGACAAAACGAGGGCGTATGCTTGTTCCGGCCATCTATATGCGTCTTTCCAATGGCAAAATTTGGGTTGAAAATGATTGGACTGAGGCGGGCATTGTGGATGCACTCATTGAACGTGGTGTTCCCACCGACGATATTGTTTTGGGATTCCATCCACCAGAAATGAGATCATATACTGAATTTGCAGTGGCATAACCTCATCACAGCAGTCACCCTACGTAGCCACAAGCGCAAATTCACCAATTACCTGCGCCACCCACTGTGTCACCCGTTCCTCGGTCAAGTCGGCTTGGCGCACTTCGTCAATCCCCAGCCCCATAAACATGCCGTTGTCTAGGGCTGTGGAGGCGTCAAATTCATAGCCATCGGTGGGCCAGTAGCCGACGAGTTGCGCACCCCGACCGCGTACTTTGTCCCCCAACATGCCCATTGCATCAAGGAAGTTTTCGGGATAGCCGTGTGCGTCGCCGATGCCAAAGAGGGCAACCTGTGTGCCTGTGAAGTCAAGGTCATCAAGATCGGGGAACACAATCTCCCAATCATCTTGCAGTTGACCGATGTTCCATGTAGGGATGCCAAGGATGAGCTTGTCAAAGTCGGCGAGGACGCTGATGTCATCCACATCGGTGATGTTGAGCGTGATGAGCGGCTCTTGACCAGCGTCAGCCCACGCGGTTTCGATGCACTGGGCGACATGCTCGGTGACGCCTGTGGTGCTGCCATAGAAGAGGCCGACGCTGCTCTCTGTGATTGAGGCTGGTTGATTGGCGGCTGGCTCCTCTGCGTCTGGTGATTGCGGTACAGATCCCTGTTTGATGAGCCATGCTTTGGCCGCATCAACCTCGGTGAAGACACCTGCTGGAACGCCAAACATGTATTGCGAGAACCGCTGCATGTTCTCGCTCATCTTGGTCAGCCCTTCCTCGCCCTCGCCATACCATTTTTTGATATCCTCCGCATCATAGACATTGGCATAGCCCGTGCAAGCCACACTCACACGGTCACGGTGGTCACGGCGAAAGTCGTTGATCATGCGTGTGAACGCCGCTTCTGCATCGCCATCACGCTCATGTTCATGATCCTCATCATCGTGATCATGTTCATGACGACCATGCACAATCAACACGCCAAAACACGCCACATCGTCCGACTGTTCATAGGCATCTAGCCGAGAGACCCAATGCTGCATAAATTGCTGATAATCGTCTCGATCTGGATGTCCCTCTTCATGAACAATCAGAAAACGTGGGTCGCTTTCGTCCAGACGGAAATTAGATGATTTTGTGTCACTCATATTGTTTCTCCTATAGCGGGTCAGCTAGTCAGCACTTCAGCACTTCAGCACTTCAGCATTTCAGCATTTCAGGCTGACAAGCCGACTGGCTGACCACCTGACAAGCTGACAAGCCGACTGGCTGACCACCTGACAAGCTGACAAGCCGACTGGCTGACCACCTGACAAGCTGACAAGCTGACTAGCTGACCATCTTCGTCACATCATAGAGTGAATAGGCAAATAACTTGTCATGATCGGTCGATGGCGCGGTTTCAACGGTTCGACAGACTTCAACGTGTGCATGGTAGCTCTGCTCTGCACCAGCCTGTGTTGCATAATGGACACTGACATCGGCCCATTGTGGCTTTTTGTTCTCATCGGCTGGCACATCTTTGGCGGTCACATTGCCGCGTCGCGCATAGTCAAACCATGCCCAGCCCTCACGTTGCCACATTTCACGCTCGGCTGCTTGGGCAAAGCCAGCCTCCAGCCCGGCCCAGCCGCGATAATGGTCACGCAGGTCGGCCACATCACCGTTGCGCTCGACGATCTGTGCGGCTTGTGCTTCACCGACATAGGCCCAATAGTGACCCGTTGGCATGTCCATGAGTGTGGGGGCAAAGACGTGTCCCCCAAAATGGCTCACACGCCAAACACGTAACTGCGCTTGGGCTGTGTCCATCGCAAATTCGGTGCGCAGCAAGTCATAGAGTGGATAGCCAAACTTTGCACAGGCCACGTCGATTGTGCCATGTGTGCAGACCAGAATGTCGCGCACGTGTGTATCGCCGTTGATGCGATAGGCGTCAAATTCCGGCAGCGTCTCCTTGTCCTCAAACAATGCCCACAATAGCCGCCCGGCATCTTCTTCTGGAACCAGATATTCCATGCGCGCAAACTCGGCAAATGGCATTGTGTTTGGTATTGCGTTTGGCATTGTGTTTGACATACCGCCCGTCTCATCTTGGCAAGGACGTTCATAGTAG
Source organism: Chloroflexota bacterium (assembly GCA_039029935.1). Lineage (GTDB taxonomy): Bacteria > Chloroflexota > Anaerolineae > Caldilineales > Caldilineaceae. The sequence continues at coordinate 969 of JBCCFC010000205.1, read as the reverse complement.
ACGATACGTCGATGCCCTTGCTCTGAGTACTCATCATCAGGCGCAATCAACAGCGGACGATGACCAAAGACGCCTGTTTCTTGGTAGCGTTGCATCCACAGGCCCATGATGTCAATGGCTTCTTGTGGCAATGCCCCAGCCTCTTGGTAGACGGACCGTTTCCAAGGCAGTGCTGTTTCAATCAACACGGCATCGTTGAAGTAGCCTGCATAGCCTGCGGGGTCCAGACCCAGTTCACGTGCGGCAACGTTGCAATACACTTTTTCGTTCTTCCGTCTCGCTGTCATATGATCGTCCGTTTGATTAAGTATTTAGATCACTGATGTTTTGAGGTCGCCTAGATTGGACCAATCTCCATGCCGCGATCACCTATTCCTCCAATGCCGTCAGGAACGCTTGGATCAAGTGCGGCGTGGTCCAGTAGCCTTCAATCGAGTTGTTGGCTGTGACTTGATGCACATTGCCAGCCTCAACCGCAGGCACGGTCTGCCAGAGTGGTGAGTCAAGATAGTCATCCAATCCAGAGCCGATTTCGTCACCGCCATAGGCGTTGGGGAAGACAATCAGATGGTCGCCTTCCAGTTCGGGGATGAGTTCGAGCGAGACTTCGGCCCACAGTTCTGTGCCAGCCAAGCCCGCAACCTCTGGTGCTGGTGTCAAGCCCAATTCACGGTATGCCCATGTGGTGACAGAGAGCGGTACATATTCTTCACCCATCATGCCACCGACGCTGTAGAGCCACATGGTGGTGTCAAGCTGATCCCCTCACCCACATCCATCAACAGTTCCACCCCATCGGCGTTGCCCTGCAAGGCGGCTGGCAATTCGTCAAGGAAACTGGCAACCCCCGCTGGCTCAATCCCCAACGAAAGCAAAATCTGCCAGAGGAGTTTCCGCAGCTCAGCTGGCCACGGATCGGGATTGGTGGTACGGACCAAAATTTCTGAGCAGCTCAGAGGAGGATTTCCC
>JBCCFC010000204.1:0-13866 GCA_039029935.1 Chloroflexota bacterium | reverse complement strand
TCTGTCACCAATCTTATGCGGAATTCGCTTCCATATAAAACTATGGAACGCTATATTTCTAGAGACTGGTTACAATACTCTTTCACTCTTCATTCTTCACAATTCACTCTTCAATCCTTCAACTTTTCCACCTTTCAACCTTCCCAAAGGAGACATAAAACTATGCAAGCAAAAGCGGTTGTTTTTACCGCACCCAATCAAGTCGAAGTCCAATCAATTACTTGTCCTGAACCGGAGTCAACGGATGCGGTCATTCGATTGACCCATTCGTGGATATCGAACGGGACGGAAGGCTCGTTTCTACGCGGTGAACGCATTCACGGGGACACGGCCTATCGTGAGGGCGACCCCTGGCCCTTTCCGATCATTGCAGGCTATCAGAAAATTGGTGTGGTGGAATGGGTTGGCGAAGAGATCACCGACCTGTCCGTAGGCGAAACGGTCTTTGCGGTCTCTGGCAAAGTCAATGGCATGTACGCGCTGACGGGGGGGCAGGTGTCGCCATCGGTCAGCCCACACGGACACATTTGGAAACTACCAAGTGGTGTAGACCCGCTGGCCTTTTCGGGTATGGTCCTCACCCAAGTTGGCTACAACTGTGGGGTTCGGGCACCTGTGGAGATTGGCGATGTGGCCGTTGTTGTGGGCGATGGCATGGTGGGGCAATGGGCGGCGCAGACCTTGGCCTGGCGTGGCGCAGAGGTCTACCTGATTGGACGACATGACTATCGACTCGCGCTCTTTGCGGGGCAATCGGGGCGACATGTCATCAACGAAAAGCTGCAACCTGACTGGGCGGCGGTCATTCAAGAACGCTGTCCCGGTGGTGTCAAGGTGGCGGTGGATACAGTGGGGTCACTAGACGCCATGACAGCCTTTATGCCGACTATGCAGCGCAACGGGCATCTGATCTCGGCGGGCTTTTATGGCACAGAGGACGCCTTCCCGCTGCAACCACCACGCTATGGCGAACTATCCATCCATCTGGTTTCGGGCTGGACGCGCAAGCGCATGGACGAAACCCTACGACTGATTGCGGCAGGCTATCTGGATACACTTCCGCTCATCACCCATCATTTTCCGGTAGACCAAGCGGCGGATGCATGGCAGCTAATCGAGTCCAAGTCGGAGCCTGTGTTGGGGGTGATTCTGGACTGGACCGAAGGGTAGGTGTGATGGTGTGATGGTGTGATGGTGTGATAGTGTGATAGTGTGATAGTGTGATAGTGTTGCTTGTATTCTTCTTCACTCTTCACTTTTCACTCTTCACTCTTCACTTTTCAGCCTTTCAACTTTTACAAGGAGAAATGACATGAGCAATACAATGAAAATAGTACAAATTGCTGGACCTGATAATGCGCAGTGGGTGGATACCCCGATTCCCACCCTGGAGGCGGATGAAGTGCTTGTCAAGGTGGCGGCGATTACGACTTGTCCTCATTGGGACCTGCATATTCTGGGCGGGGTGTCCATGTATCCGGGTGGAACCATTGATTACCCGTACATCCCTGGGCAACCCGGTCATGAGATGACGGGTGAAGTGGCGGCGGTTGGGTCTGGTGTGGATGACTTTGCCGTTGGCGACCATGTGGTGGCATGGCGTGACCCAGGCCAAGTGCGACAGGGTTGCTATGCGCAATACGTCCCTTTTCAGGCAAAAAACCTGCTCAAGATTCCGACGGACTTGCCGCCTGCAGCCATTTCATCGCTAGAGTTGGCAATGTGTGTGCAAGTTGCCTTTGACCAGTTTGCAACAATTACATTTGAGACCAGCACAGATGAACAGGGAGAGGGCGTTTCCGGAAGACGCTTTGCCGTGAGCGGGCTGGGACCAGCGGGGTTGATTGCCGTACAGATGGCGCGCAGTTATGGTGCCCGTGAAATCATTGCCATTGACCCGTTGCCGGAACGTCGTGCAATGGCAATGGAGTTGGGGGCGACCAAGGCGATTGCACCGACAGAAGAGGAATTCCCTGCTGGCGTAACCAGTGAGCATACGGTTGATATGGCAATTGATTGTACGGGACTCAAAGTGTCTATTGAGTTTCTCTTGGCGCGCACACGTCAAAACGTCCTCATCTTTGGCCTCCTGCGTGAGGATGTCTCCTTTGGCTTTGCCCAATGGCGCAGTGGTGTCAGTTTGATGGGGTATGGGTTCCACAATCGCGCCGCGGCTGAACGTGCCTTACAACTGGTGCTGGATGGCAAAGTCAATCTGGAACCGCTGGCAACGCATGAACTGCCGCTGTCTCGTTATGCTGATGGGGTTGCCCTCTTGCGCACCAAAGAGGCGATCAAGGTGCGATTTTTGCCTTGGGCATAAGTGAAGACTCAGTAAGAGTATTAGACAAAGGAAAATCATGACCAATCACGTCTTTACTCACAGCACAGACCTCACACCCGCGTATCTAACCGATTGCCTTCTCGCCAAAGGCATGTTACAGACAGGGCGTGTGGTGTCAATTCATGAGCAAGATGGGACTCAAAGCATCGTTTCGACCCATCATCAATTTGACGTGACCTATAGAGATGACGCAACGGGGGAATCTCTGCCCACATCGGTCCTGCTCAAACTATCGCATCCTGATTTTGTCGGCGACCCGCGTTTTGAGAAGTTGGAGCCGCTTTTCTACAACAGTGTCGTTCCACAGATGCAAGGGGTACACTGGCCCATTGCGACCCCCTTTGTGTCCTGCATTGACGCCGTTTGGTCCGAGAGCCAGTGTAAATTTCATGTACTGTTGGTTGATATGTCCAGTACTCACGAAAAAGTAGCGGGCTACACACCTGCCAATATGGACCTCTTTGGTCGAGTAGTGGATGTCCTTGCCCATTTTCATGGATTCTGGTGGGAACACCCAAGCTTGGGGAAGGCGTTTGGTACACTGCTCACGGATGAGGAGATCGATGGGTTTGAAGCAGGCATCGCAACGCAACTGACGGCTTTTAAAGAGTCAGCGGACAACGATTGCACCTCGTCAGAATTTGCACTATTACAACAGGTGTTACCCGCTTGGCCAAAAGACCGGCGCACACGAACCGTAATAGGCAAGGGTATGACTTTAGTGCATCGCGACCCGCATCCCGGCAATATCCTCCACCCACGTAATCCCAACACGCACGATATCCTTTTGCTTGATTGGCAGAGTTGGCGCATTGATTTTGCGACCGATGACCTAGCCTATATGATGGCCTTTCACTGGCCTGCGGACGTCCGTGCGCACTATGAAGAGATGATGCTACAACGATATTATGCGAAGCTTGTCTTTGTGGGTGTGAATGGCTATACGTGGGATAATTTTTTGTATGATTACAAAACATCTATTCTCCGGTTTTTGGGCTTAATGGTTCGCGGGTGGCGGCATTCATTTAACCGAACACGTTTAAAGCGCGGTCTGCAAGCCTGTCAAGATTGGGGTTGTCATGACATTGTTGATTGAGGGCAGTAAGTTTTTGAATGGGGACAAATATGAACAGCAAACGAGTACTTACCAGCACAGATGCCATCATCGAGGAGTTCGAGTGGGGTCATCTACGCTGGACGACGGGCAACAAACTGGATGCATCTGTCACGGGCAACTCCACCACAATGACGGTGGGACAGTGTGTGATGCACCCCGGTTATGAGAATTTCCGTCATTACCATCCTAACTGCGAGGAGATTCTCGTGGTAAGTCAAGGTCACATCCTCCATTCGTTGGGCGATGAAGCCTTTGAGATGACTACAGGTGACACGATAGTCATCCCACCCAACGTGGTCCACAACGCCAAGAATATCGGTGATGTCGATGCCGTGATGACGATACTTTTCTCGTCAGCGGAGCGGGAGACTGTGGGGGTGTGAAGGGTGAAGGGTGAAGGAGAAAACGATGAAAAAAACATACAGAGCCGCTATCATCGGTCTCGGTCGCATGGGCAGTACATTTGATGATGAGATTGCGCGTGGGGGGGCGTTCTTTTTGCCCTATGCTCATGCGCCGAGTTATGTGGAGTCACCGTTGGTGGAGTTGGTGGCGGCGGCGGATTTGCATCCAGAACAGCGCGAGATTTTTGGCGAACGCTGGGGATTGTCACAGGAACATCTGTACAGTGACTATAACGAGATGTTGGCGCAGGAGCAGATTGATATTGTCAGTGTGTGTACAACGCTGCGCCATCGCTGTGCCATTATTGAGGAGATTGTACAGAGCGGGGTCAAGGCGATATGGTCAGAGAAACCATTGGCTGCGACCTTGGCTGAGGCCGACACGATTGTGCGTGTGTGTGATGCGACAGGGGTGGCGATTGCCGTGAACTGTCAGCGACGATGGCATCCGCTCTTCAATGAAGTCAAGCAGATGATTGTGGCAGGTGAACTGGGTCAGGTATTGCAAATCAATCTGCAAGGAACCTTTGGGCTGTCTAACAATGGCAGTCATATCCTCGACATCATCCGCTATTTGGCTGGCGGCGAGGTCGAGTGGGTTTTTGGCGAGATGGCATCGGATGAAATGGCAATGTCAGATGAAGAGCCAATGGGCAATGGCTATCTGGCCTTTGACAATGGCGTCCGTAGCTTTGTACGCAGCATGAAGAGCGGTGCGGCCATGATGAATTTTGAGATCATCGGTGAACAGGGCATTGTGCGCACCTTTGACCAAGGGATGTCGTGGGAGATGAGCCGTATTGCCGATAGCGACCCCGACAGTCATAGCGTGCGTCCACCCTCACTTAGGTTCCCGCGCCCGCTTTCTGTCCGCTATCCCTTCCCACTCCCCAATCGTATCCAAGGCATTGGGTTGACCATCGTGGAAGATTTGGTTGCGTCGATTGAAACGGGGTCATCACCGCGTTGTAGCGCCAAGGATGCAGCCATCGCGCTGGAAATCGCCATTGCCATGCGTGAATCACATCGGCGTGGTGGTGTGAAGGTGACGTTGCCCTTGGAGGACCGTTCGTTGCGGATGTTGTCGAATGATATGCGTGGGGATGCGTTGCCGAGGCGAGTGCGGGATCAGGGTGGTAAGCGGTAGGTCGGTGGTTCTGTAGGTCGGTGATGCGGTGTCGGTTAGAGAGGCAAGACTTGTGCAGAAATTTTAGCTATGCTTCAGAATAGAATAGATGGCTAGATTTAAATCATTTCACAAAACGAATCGATCTACAGGGCACAATTTATCGTTATCAATATTCTACGATAAAATAAAAGAATGGCGGCATGAAATGAACCATGCCGAAAATTATAATCACTGAACTTTAATATTGAGAGGTTATATGCAAAAATTTTTAAATGGGATGCCTAAACTTGTGACTGAACAAGTAGGAAACGAACTTTATCAATATTATCCGCTTGGAATATATGTTGTACGAGCACCTGCTATCTGTGGTGGCCGTCCTACGTTTAAGTATACGCGAATTGATGTTGACTTTATTCTAGATCAACTTGCCTTTGGAAAGTCAATTCAATTTCTGGTCGATGATTACAACGATCCTCATTTAACGGCTGATGCAATCAAAGAAGCGATGTTTCTTACCAAAGCAGCATTTAACGCCTCTCCACTGGTAATCACAAAATTAGCAGCATGATGTATGATTATTCTTGATGAGCAAATTAAAAGTCGTAGCGTTATTAGGTCTATCGAGGTTTGGTATCCCGGCAACATAACACATATTCAAACGGTGAGACCTAATACGGTTATCAAGGATGATAATATTGCCACTTTACTTCTCCAAGCACGACAACCTATCTTCGTCACCATTAACGTAAGTGACTTCTGGCGCAAAATTAATGCGCATCCTCAATATTGTGTGATAGCCATTGAGCTTATACAACAAGACTACATGGAGTTGCCTGGGATTCTGCGGCCTATTCTTAATCTACCGGAACTACGGACACGAAGTTTACGCATGGGTAAAGTTATACGAGTTCGTGGGAATCGTGTAGATTATTATGGTCGCGATGGGCAAATCCACTCGATAGAATAATCATGTATACACCGATTTTGGAAAAATAATCAAGAAAAATGCCAACACTACGTAAACTTCTAGCATATCTCAAACCGTACCAGCGAGACCTTATCCTCTCCATCACGGGGATGTTCATCGGCACATTGGGCATGTCACTGATACCTTGGCAGACACAGCGCATCATTGACGAGGGTATTCCCACGGGGGATGTGTTGTTTGTCGTGCAGACAACATTGCTTATGGCTGTCTGCGCTGTGATTGTCACAGTGGGGATGTATGTCAACAATTTCTTTGCGGTCAGTGCCTCACAAAACTTGGCGGCAGATATCCGTGCCATCCTCTACCGCCACATCCAGACACTTTCGTTTGGCAATCTGGATCAGCACAACACGGGCAATTTATTGGTGCGTTTGACCACCGACGTCTCGCGCATTCAGCAGATGGTGATGATGGGGCTGGGGTTGATGATTATGGCGCCCTTGCTCTTCATCTGGGGCACGGTCATGATCTATATTACCAGCCCTGATTTGGCCGTCATCATGTGGGTGATTCTGCCATTCACTGTCCTGTTCACCTATATCTTTGCCCGTCGTGCGCAGCCCATGTTCAGGGGTGTGCAGGAACGGCTGTCACGACTCAACATCATCTTGCAGGAAAACCTCACCGGAATGCGCACAGTCAAGGCGTTTGTACGCGCTGACTATGAAGGCTCGCGCTTTGGAGACGCCAACGATGCGCTTATGCACGACAGCGTTGAGGTCAACCAATTTATGGCGTGGGTGATGCCGACGTTGCAGCTTTTCATCAACATAGGCATGGTGGCCGTTATCTGGTTTGGCGGAAATCTCACGATTGATGGCTCATTCACAACTGGGCAAATCATCGCCTTTGTAAACTATCTAGGACAGGCGTTGACGCCCATGATGTTTTTAGGGCAGATGTTGCCACAGATTTCGGCGGCAGAAGTGTCTGCTGTACGCATCACCGAAGTGTTGGATAGCGAGGCACAGGTGCAGGACGACCCCGACGCGCAAACAATCCAGCGCGATGCAGTCCAAGGTCGTGTCGTCTTTGAGCATGTGTCGTTTCGCTATATGGGTCAGAATGCCGGTGAAGATAGCAGCCACGATAGTAGCCAAGATGTCTTACATGATTTAAATCTAACCGTCGAACCTGGGGAAACGGTTGCCATTCTGGGGGCAACAGGCTCCGGCAAATCCAGTTTGGTCAATCTAATTCCACGCTTTTATGATGTAGACTCGGGGCGTATCACCATTGATGGCGTAGATGTGCGCGACATGACCCAAGAGTCACTACGAGCGCAGATTGGGATTTGCCTGCAAGAGGCTGTCCTTTTTAGCGGCGAGATTCGCAAGAACATCGCCTATGGTGCGTCCGACCTAAGCGATGAGCAGATGGTGGCTGTTGCAAAAGCTGCCGATGCACATGCCTTTATCACAGGCAAAGCGGATGGCTATGACACGGTGCTGGGTCAACGCGGCATGGGGCTATCGGGGGGTCAACAGCAACGGATGTCGATTGCGCGTGCGCTGGCGCGTGACCCCAAGATTCTGATTTTGGATGACAGCACCAGTGCGGTGGATGTGGCGACCGAAATTCGTATTCAGCGTGCATTGGATGCATTAATCGGCGACCGCACAACCTTTATCGTGGCACAGCGGATCAGCACGGTATTGACTGCGGACAAGATTGTGGTTCTTGACAATGGTCGGGTTGCAGCCATCGGCAATCACCAAGAGTTAATCGCAAGCAGCCCACTCTATCAGGAAATTTACGAATCCCAACTGGGTCCCAACTTGGGGGCCACGTTAGAGACCCAGCGAGAGGCCAAACAGGGGGCGCACGATGGCAAACGCTAGACAATCTCAAGGGATTTCTATCCACACACTGCGCCGACTGCTGGCCTATCTGCGTCCCTATCGGACCCAACTGCTGATGGTTGTGGGCTTTGTCATCATCAGTACCTTGCTCACGCTACTGGCGCCCTACCTCATCGGTGTTGCCATTGACAACTTTATTGCCAAAGAGAATCGAGCAGGGTTGGTGGCAATCACAATGGCCCTGGCGACCGCCTATGTGGGGATTTGGCTCTCGGAAGTGGTGCAGGGACGCATCATGGCAAAGCTGGCCCAACAGTCCATCCGCGCACTCCGACGCGACCTGTTTGCCCATCTCCAGTCATTATCGCTGGGCTTTTTTGATAGCCAATCCACAGGGGACTTGATGAGCCGTTTAACCAATGACTTGGATGTCATCAACATGATGCTGTCGCACAACTTTATCCGGCTCTTTATCTCGGTGTTTACCATCATCAGCATCATTGTCACAATGTTTGTCCTCAACATCTGGCTGGCAACGGCATCACTGCTGGTCATCCCTGTTATGATCCTTTTTGTCTTCCTCATCGGCGGACGCCTTGGGCCACGCTTTCGAAGACAACAAAATGCGTTGGGAACGCTCAATGGGTTGATGGAAGAGAACCTGAGCGCACAACGGATTGTGATAGCCTATGGACAGCAGACACAGGCGGTTGAATCCTTTCATGAGGCCAATGAACAGACCCGTCACACCGCCATCCATGCCAATCAGTTGGCGGCATCGCTGCTCGCCGTTGTGCTGGGTTTAACCATGCTCAACATCGCCATCATCGTCGGGGTCGGTGCATATCTGGCAATCATCGGTATTGGTGGTGTGACCGCCGGGCTGATTGCGGCGTTTATGACCTATTCGCAACGCCTGATCCAGCCGCTGATGAGTGCGGTGGGGCTGTACAACACCATCGTGGCGTCGTTGGCAGCAGCCGAGCGTGTCTTTGAGATACTGGATACGCAGCCAACTCTGCAAGACAAGCCCCAAGCCAAAGCACTTGAGCAGGTCGAGGGCAGTGTCAATTTTGACCATGTAGACTTTGGATATGATGTGGAGACGCAGGTTCTCTTTGATAACACATTTGCGGCCAAACCAGGGCAGATGATTGGGCTGTGTGGGCCAACGGGTGCGGGCAAATCAACCATCATCAACGTGCTGACGCGCTTTTATGACATTCAAGCCGGCACCATCACCATTGATGATAGCGACATTCGTGATGTCACGCAGAACAGTTTGCGCGCTCAAGTCGGTGTTGTTCTGCAACACCCTTTCCTGTTCTCCGACACAGTGATGAACAACATTTGTTATGGCAGCTTACATGCCACCGAAGCCGACTGTATCGAAGCGGCCAAGTTAGCCAATGCCGATGGCTTTATCCGCCGTCTGCCACAGGGCTACGACACCATGCTCACTGAACGGGGCAGCAACTTGAGCCAAGGACAACGGCAATTGTTGACCATCGCCCGCACCATCCTTGCCAACCCACGAATTTTGATCCTTGACGAAGCCACCAGCAGTGTGGATACGCGAACGGAGAAAGAGATTCAGGTAGCCCTGCGCAATCTGATGCAGAATCGTACTAGCTTTGTGATTGCCCATCGACTGAGTACGATTCGCGATGCAGACCGGATTTTGGTGTTGGATGATGGCCGTATTCTTGAGCAGGGGACGCATGATGCGTTGATGGCAACGCAGGGGTTTTATTATGATCTGTATATGAGCCAATTTAAACAACATGAGAAGAGATAGGAATCAGGACACAGAATTCACCTTCTTCGCCATCCCAATGCCATAGGGTTAACCAAGTACGCCCCACAGTTACGGTGAGTCATTTTTGCGGATTAACTCACCGTAGCTGTGGGGCGCACTCACTAAACGAGATAAACGTTACCCTGCCCTGAAAGTGGTGTGCTGTACACAACTATCTCCTATAAGACACATCGGTTTTTTACAATACCTTATCCAAAGCGTCGGCCAAATTCTTCACCGTGCGGTCCACATTTTGCAACTTATCCAGACCAAACAGCCCCAGCCGGAACGTTTGGAAATTTTCTGGCTCGTCACAGCGCAGTGGTACACCCGCGGCAATCTGCAAACCCGCATCCATGAACTTCTTGGCAATTGTGCCATCATCGGTATAGCTGACCACAACACCGGGGGCCTCGAAGCCCTCAGTGGCGACGCTCTTGATGTCATGGCTGGTGAGCAATGTCCGTACCTTGTCACCCAACGCCTGTTGTTGGTCACGCAGTTTGTCAAAACCATACGCTTTGGCTTCAAGCATCACATTACGTGAGGTGGTCAGTGCATCGGTGGGCATGGTGGCGTGATAAGCGTGACCACCATTTTCATAGGCTTCCATAATCTGGAGCCATTTGCCCAAGTCACAGGCAAAGCTCGTGCTGCTGCTCGTCTTGGTGCGTTCGAGTCCCAACGAACCAAGCATAACAAACGCACTACACGGTGAACCACTCCACCCCTTTTGCGGTGCACTCACCAACACATCGACACCGCAGGCTTCCATGTCCACCCAGATTGTGCCGGACGCAATACAATCCAGCACAAAAATGCCACCAACTTCGTGAATGACTTCCGTCACTGCACGAATATAGTCATCTGGCAAAATCATGCCCGAAGATGTCTCGACATGGGGCGCAAACACAACGTCTGGCTTTTCTGCCCGAATGGTCGCGACAACCTCTTCAATTGGTGCTGGTGCAAAGGCGGGTTCGTCGCTATCATCAACCCGACGTGCCTTGAGGACAATCTCCTCAGACGGAATGTTGCCCATCTCAAAAATTTGCGTCCAGCGAAAACTGAACCACCCATTGCGGATGACCAGACACTTTTTGCCCGTGCCAAATTGTCGTGCCACTGCTTCCATCCCAAATGTACCACTGCCCGGTACAATCGCCACCGCTTGGGCATTGTAAACGCCTTTGAGTGTGTCCGATATGTCTCCCATCACGGTTTGGAATGATTGTGACATATGATTGATGGCTCGATCTGTGTACACCACAGAATACTCAAGTAATCCATGTGGATCAACATCAGGTAATAATCCTGGCATAACCTCTCCTTTTTAAATTTTACAGGAAGGATGGGAAAGACAAGAAAGGAAAATATTCTTAATACTCTTTCTTCTCTTCCTGCCCTTCCTGCCCTTCCCTTGATTTTTTCTCTGAAGGGTACACAGGCAAGATGCCTGTGTACCCTTCATCAGCCGTGGCGTATGCCATACATGAGTATCTTCCTGTAAATTTTACGAAATCCATTTAATGTTGCTAAAATCCGGCTTGCGTTTTTCCAAAAATGCATTACGGCCTTCTTTGGCCTCATCGGTCATATAGGCAAGCCGCGTCGCTTCGCCCGCAAACACCTGTTGACCCACCATTCCATCATCGGTGGCGTTAAATGCAAACTTGAGCATTTTAATCGACGTGGGCGATTTCGCCAAGATTTCCTGTGCCCACTCATAGGCCGTATCTTCCAACTCGTCATGCGGAATGACAGCGTTGACCATGCCCATCTCATAGGCTTCCTGTGCCGAGTAATTGCGCCCCAAGAAGAAAATTTCTCGTGCGCGCTTTTGCCCCACCATCTTGGCAAGATAGGCCGACCCATAGCCACCGTCAAAGCTGGTGACATCGGCATCGGTCTGCTTGAAGATGGCGTGTTCCTTGCTTGCCAGCGTCAAATCACAGACGACGTGTAAGCTGTGACCGCCGCCAACGGCCCATCCGGATACAACAGCGATCACTACTTTGGGCATAAAGCGAATTAAGCGCTGTACTTCAAGGATGTTGAGCCGTGGAACCCCTTCATCATCGACATAACCTTGATGCCCCCGTGCGCGCTGGTCGCCACCGCTACAAAAGGAATAGACGCCATCCTTGGTCGATGGCCCCTCGGCGGAGAACAGAATCACACCAATTTTGTGATCCTCACGGGCATCGAGAAATGCCTCAAATAACTCGCCAACGGTCTTGGGTCGAAACGCATTGCGTACATTGGGGCGGTTAAAGGCGATACGTGCCACGCCACCTGATTTTTGATAGGTAATGTCTTCATATTCTTTGGCTGTTGTCCAATTTGCTTTGCTCATAATTCTCTCTTGATGATTTTTTGACTGTATAACTGACTCTGCTGCAAAAAGGTGAAAATAGCCCAAAAGTCCGACTTCTAACCAGTGGTAGAGATCAACAAATTCTACAGAAGTCGGACTTTTTTCAGCAGAGTCATAACTGATATAATGAAAGGTTGAAGAGTTGAAGGGTTGAAGGGTTGAAGAGCAGGATTGGATAGCTTACACGATTATACCATTACATCTATACACTATCACACCCGTACACTATCACACCCGTACACTATCACACCATCGCGCCATCACATCCCAACACCTTGACACCATTATACCCCTAACTACCAACAACCAGTTGATAGAGAGATTCCTGTTGTAAAGGGTGTAATCAATTGCATACGGCCATTCGACAGAAATAATTACTTATAGGATCGTGGAATGAGAGCCTGTTTGAAAATTCAGGCTCTCATCTCCGAGACCCCACAATCCGTGGTTTGTCGAGATATCCAGCTCTATCCCCTAAGCGAATTTTAGCGTTCCACGGTATTTATTGATTAGGGATGCACAGATGAGGTTGAGCGTAAGACTACGGTGAGCACTACAGTCTCACCACGCCATAGAAAAAATGATTATCCGTCTGTTTCAACTCAGCCGTCCACCCCAATGCTTGCAACCGCTCCATTAGCTGCTCCAACCGATAAAATACCTTCACAATGTCAAAGGTACGCCCATCATTGAGACGCCGCTGCATAATAGGATTCTCACGTTCAGGCAAGTACTGATCATTGGCAGTCGAGCCTTGGTTGTAGAGCGAGTCAATCACAAACACACGGCCATTGGGTTTGAGGCTGCGACGTACCAATGCCCAGAATTCATCAAAGCGGTCTGGCGGCACATGTGATAGCCAAAAGCTGAAAAAGGCTGCATCAAACTGTCCATCAGCAGCATGATCCTGATTCCAATCAAAGATGTTTGTGTGGATAAATTCGACTTTCTCGGCTGGAACCTGTGCAGCGTGCAATCGCTGCTTGTTGATCTCAATCGTTTCCATCGCCGCATCCACGGCCACAACCGTATCGGCGTAGCGCACCAGTTGCTCGGTCCACCAGCCCGTGCCAGAGGCGATTTCAAGCACACCCCCCGTTGGATTAAAGAGAGCCAATGCCTGCCGAATTTCTTCTACTTCCGCAAACCACTGTCGGGTGTGCGCTTCGCCGTGATCATAACGACCTTGACGCATAAACCACTCATCATACTCGGATGCGCGGGCGCGGTAATACGCGATTTGCTCATCCAGTATCTGGCTATCCAGTATCTGTCCATCAAACTGTTGCATAAAGATACTCCTCTCAAAAATGTGGTCAACCCATTCTGGCTGTTTTTTATTGCATAGGAACGTATAAAATCAGGTAAACAGAATGGCTATCTGTTGTCAGCCCGCAGATAATCAATCTGCGATACTATTTTTTCATTCGATAACCGTGTGATATGATGTTATCAAATATCCAAATCTTTTTCAAAATTATGCAATATGTTGTTTAGCAACCTATGGGGTTATTGATAGGACTATTTATGCAATTCACAGACATACAAACAATCATCGCTGACCATCAAAAGACAGGTCAACTTTATCACGAATTCTTGCGCGTCCCTGCCCTCAGCATGGGTCTTTATTTGTTGGCAGCAGGGAGCGAAGACCCGCAGAATCCACACACTGAGGATGAAGTGTACTACGTCGTCAGCGGCAAAGGGCAATTCTACTGCAAGAGCCAAACAGGTGAAGTTCAAGACGTTGCCGTAGAGCAGGGTTCCCTACTCTATGTTGAGGCCCATGCTGTGCATAAATTTCACAGCATCACCGAAGATTTGCAAATTTTGGTCTTCTTTGCGCCCGCCGAGAATGAGTAAAAATAGTGTCGCGGATTTTGGGATCGCGGATTGGCGTCAATCCG
>JBCCFC010000203.1:0-13904 GCA_039029935.1 Chloroflexota bacterium | reverse complement strand
TTGTTGGCCTCCTTGGGGGTATTTTACCCCTACTGCGGTCTACTGCGTGTAATAGAGATTGCCTAACTCCGCGATTCTGCGGGGAATTTTTTTTGTGGAACAGCCTTATGTGGTCATGAAACTGGCTCGTCGTCGGGTTGATCAAACAGCGCAAGCTCCTCTGGCGTGGGTCGCTGGATAATCGCTGCCCATTCCTCAAGGTCCTCTCGTGTAATTGGCGGGTCTTCTCGACCGCGAGTGTTAATTCTAGCATAAAGAACATCGAGTGGTTCATCAAGATGATACAACACTACAGTTGCCCCAAACTCTCTTGCTCCCAGCCTTAGAATATCCCGTTCGTCCCGACCCCACGTCCCCCATTCAATAATCACATGGTTGCCCAGTGCAAGCAGTTGACGCGCCAGTTGCCATTGGAACTGCTCAACTTTGTCTCGTGTGTCACTGTCCCAAATGTCAATACCCAGCGCATCCATCCAATCATCGGGGCACATGCGAATTCCCCCCTGCGTGGTTTCCAATGAAGTTGCCAATGTGGTTTTGCCTGCACCCGGAAGTCCCATCACGATGGACAAACGGGGTCTTTGATTGAGTACACTACTTTTTGTCATTGCTATTTCTTATTCCGGATCAAACCAATCTCCATACCCCAATGTGATCAGATTATCGCGGCTGGTAATCAAACAGTCAAATGGATCACGCCCATATTGATCATCCTGCTCGACCAAGAAGTATTCACTGCCACAGGCCAGCCCCGTATCAATGATCTCTTTCATGGGCAGATTGCCTTCACCAACCTCAGCAAATTGGACGGCACTGGAGAAAGCGGTCATGATCTTTTCCATGCTTAAACCGTCAGCGAAAATCGAGTTGTCGAACGTGATGCGATAATCTTTGAGATGAAGTAGCTTGATGCGACCCGCAAACTGCTGAAGATAGGTGACCGGATTTTCACCAGCACGATGAATCCAATGCACATCTAGCTCAAAGCCCATGCGTGTTGTGTTCTCTTTGATGATGTCCATCAGATATTTGCCATCATACTTTTCAAACTCGACATGATGGTTGTGATAGTAAAGCTCGATATCGTGTTCGGCCAGACGTCCGGCCATTGCCTCGGCACGGGCGACAAAATCCAAGGCTTTCTCACGATTGCCCATATAGCCAAAGGGCAGAATCGGGATGCGTAGGAAATTGGTATCGAGCATTTTGCAGTCGGCGACAATTTTATCAAAGTCGGTCTCCAACGTCTCCATCTTAGGCGCACCTGGTCCCATCGGTTCGAGCATGGCAGAACCAGCCGCCACTTTGATATTAAATGCGTCGCACCCCTTTTTGAGCGCAGCCACATTCTCTGGCGTCATCGGAATCTGTGAAATCTCGATACAATGGTAACCAATTTCCGCCAACTTTTCGAGGACAGCATAGGCACCCATTTCTTGCACCTTGCCGCCCAACATCATCATCTGTACCCCAATCAATCCCTTGTCCATGTTTGTCTCCTTTGTTATGTATTTCGCACCTTGGCTGTGATCAGTCTGTACCCCACATCCAAGGATGATGCGTTTAAAATAGATTCATTCTTTTTTGACCATGCCCCGCTGGCAAGGTCATCTTCTAATTTTTGCAAACCTGTTGACAGGTCATTCACTTTAGAAAACGGTGACATTGCCTGTCGTACATTGGGCAGCAGGTAGGCTTCTGGCCGCTTCCAAAAGGCGGCGAAGAAACCATCTTCACAGTCGCTTGGTATCAGCAATGGCATCATTTTCACATCATCAAAATGCTCAGTTAGCTCTGCCAAGTCAGGGAAAATCGCCCTGTCCATTTCATGAATTTCAGGGAAGTAATCTCGCGTTAGCCAAAACGGATCCGCTTCGGGGTCCCATGTAATCGCCACGAACTTTTCTGTTGCCACGCGGTTAATCTCGCTAAATGCACGGACTCGGTCTGTCCAGTGATGCATGGACAGCACCGTCATTGCATGGGAAAAGCTGTTATCGTCAAAGGGAAGCTTTTCCGCAGACGCCTGCTCAACTGGGTGCATCCCCACTTTTCGCTGCGCGATCATTTCTGATGACGGCTCTACCGCAACTAAGTCTACGCTTTCAGGTTCATACGAGCCTGTGCCTGCACCGATATTGACGATACGCGCTGCCCCTTGAAGTTCAGCATAGAGTTGCTCCGCTACTTTTGGGTCTGTACAGCGTGTCACCGCGTAGTTAATGCCGATACGATCATAGATTGGATTCATTTGTCACCTCTGGCTATTCAATATATTAAGATTAATTCTCAATGGATTCATTAGACGTCTACGTGACATCCATATTGCAATCAATACAGTAATGGAAATGACACCGATGAGTACATAACCAACGATGATACGATTGTCTAGCTCTGAGATAATACATTCATCAACGGTTCCGTCTATTGATTTACCAGTGATGATATCAAACCAATACTCCTCGCCGTTCAAGGTACGGAGAAAGAGTTGTTTTGCTGCGTCATCATACTCTATTATGTCTCTCCAACTATAGTGGCTAGCTGAGTGTGGAAGCTTTATGGGTTCAGCTACCAGATTGTCCACGCAATAAGCACTTAACTGTTCCCCATTCTCATAAAACGCTAACGCAAGTTCTGAGTAGTTTCCATGCCCCGGCCAAGGTCCCCAACGAGTCATGTATTTGCCATCAGATAACACATCGACACTCCTAGCAAACCAATTGACGGTCCAAATTGCCTCATTTGGATTGTCGGCTTCATATAAGCCGGAACCCCTGTATTTTGCTCGGATTTTTTTGTTTCGTCCTCTGAGGTCTCCCCAATAGGCACGTTTATTTTTAGACAACATGACCAATACAAATTGACCATCTCCAACATCTTTAACATAGTCAACTGGACGTAAAATTGAGTCTGCCAATACAGGATAAACTACAAATAACAAGAGCGTCAATGGTATGATGAGTAGCGTGAAATGTTTCATACTTTCGCTAACTACTGCGATACGGGTTCTCAAATTGTGGCGGCATCTTGTCTTCGGGCACTGGACTCATATAGCGTGTTGCTGCCGTTTTCTGCTCGAATTCAAGGCGAGCGGCTTGCAATACATCAGGCTGCTCAAAGAGCTTGATCGCCGATAACGCCATCACCTTGGCTGCATACATCATCCCTTTATGTCCGATACCTGTGACACCCGAAGCAACAACGCCCCAAGAATGGGCAGCCGCGTTTGTGGGCCAGCAGGCGGTGTTGAGCATACTGAGTGGAACCTTCCAACTCATATCACCAACATCCGTAGAGGCTGGGAAAACACGGTCTTTGTCTGGGGAGGGAAAGACATCATCAATCAGTGCTTGATTTGCTTTTTCGGGCGAGAGTCCCATATAGCTGGCAATCATCTGGCTGTTGCCGGGTGCGTTGTTGGCGTTGATCTCTGCCGCATAGGTCTGCTCTTCGTCCGAAAACTCGATTCCACCTAGCTCCTGCATGATTTCTGTTTGTACATCAGCGAGGACATGGTTGTTGAGCAGACAGGTCGATCCCGACTCAAACTCCTCTTCGACCGTTGTCTCCGTCATCATGGCCGCACCGTGTGCCACTTTGCGGACACGTTCGGCCACCTCTTGGACTTGATGGGGCAGATGGGCACGCACATAATAGTAGACCTCAGCATAATCTGGCACGATGTTGGGGACCGTGCCGCCGTTGGTGATGACATAGTGGATGCGCACATTATCGACGACATGCTCACGCAGATAGTTGACGCCTACATTCATCAGTTCGACAGCATCGAGCGCAGAACGCCCCATGTGGGGCATGGCTGCAGCATGGGCCGTCCGTCCATGAAAGCGAAAACGCATACTCTGTACACCGACCGTACTGCCCTTTGAGGCGTAGTTGGTGTAGCCGGGGTGGAAGTTGAAGGCCGCATCAAGGTCATCAAACGCCCCTGCGCGCCCCATATACACTTTGCCACTGCCCCCCTCTTCGGCAGGACAGCCGTAGTAGCGAACTGTACCCGCGACGTTGTTCTCACGCAGCCATTGGCGCGTGGCAACAGCAGCGGCAAGACAGCCTGTCCCCAGCAGGTTATGCCCACAGCCATGACCATGACCACCCGGCGTGATGGGGTCCGCCGAGCTTTGCTGCTTCTGTGAAAGCCCAGGCAGGGCGTCGTATTCGCCCGCAAAGCCAATCGATGGCCCCGCACCTACGTCACCATTGCGCCACTCGGCTGTAAACGCGGTGTTCATGCCACCGACATCCCATGTGATCTCGAACCCTGCCTCCTCCAAAAAGTCGGCCTGGAGTTTGGACGCAAAAAATTCCTGAAAGCGAATCTCAGGGCGCGTCCAAATTTCATCTGCCATTGTTGTAAAATGGGTTTGCTGACGATCTAACCATTGTGCAATTTCATGTTGTATTGTCATCATATCATCTAGCTGGCTGTGCCATCCTCCTCAATGCGCTTTGTTGTTGTGTCATATGCAGTGATTATATGTCTATGGCAATTGACTCAATATCGATTCAATCCGGTCGAGCTTGTGCTGGTTCTGTATCTGTTCCGCCATTGTCTTGGCCTCTGTCAGATAAAGACGTGCGAGACCTGGCTGCCCAATCTGTAACGCAAGCTGTCCACACTCAATCAGCACGACCATGCGGATTTGTGCAATCGTTGAGACATTTACGGCTTCTTCGATATAGGCTTTTGGGCTGGTTGGACACTGTGTAAAGCCAGTAATCTTTTTAAGCTTTTCTGAGTAGCCCGCCACCTCGACCTGTCCAGTTTCACAGGCTGCCAAAATTTTAGCCACGGCTGTATGCACCAACCCATTGGATTTATCCAACTCTATTGTCGATTGCAATTCAAAGTGATCCACAGCGGCTTGGAGGGCTGCTTCGTAATCACCGAGCGCAATATGGCTGAGTGTGATATAGCCATAGTCAATGCCGATCATTGCCAATGCATTTAGCTCTAAATATATTTGAAGTGACGATGTAGTGTAGTGTAATGCTTGTTTGTAGTCAACCCCCTCAAAAAAGTAGGACTCTCCCAAGACCAAATAGGTGTGTGCAATACGGCCCTTATCACCAAGGGATGCTCGAATTGCTAAACTTCGCTCAAAGTAATCACGTGCAATCTCATATTGGCCCGTCGATGCATAGTCAATCCCCATTGATGTATAGGTCTGGGCAATACGCCGTTGATTTCCCAGTTGCTGAAAGATGGCAAGATTCTGTTGCGCGTAATCGAGACTTGCATCAAAATCATTGTGGTATTGTGACGCCAGCATCCCCAAATAGAAAAAACACTGTGTCACCCCAACTGGATCATCAATGGTCTGTCGTAGGGCCAAACTTTGCCGAAAATAGTCTTCAGCAGCAGTGTATCTCTTTTGAAACTCTGCGACAACGCCCAACTGTATAAGACTATCGGCGGTATTCTTGATATCATTTGCCGCTTGAGCGATGGCTAACGCCTCTTGAAAATAGCCATAAGCCTCGCTATATCGGCCTTGTTCACGGAGAATAATACCCAGAATATTGAGGCTTGTTGCCTGCCCGATAGCGTCCTCGCCGGCTTTTGCTAAGGCATAGGCATCGTTGACCACGCGCTCGGCATCGTCATAATGCCCTTCTTTTTCGTACACATCAGCCTGCAAATTTAAGAGTTCAACACGACGTCGATCTGTGGATGACAACAAGGCTAAACCACGCGAGACTAACGTCAGCCCCTGTTCATAGTTGCCTGAAATTTCAATCATCTGGTGTACAACAGGCAATAAGTATTGTAGCTCCTTCTCGTCATCCTCTGCTGCCTGCCAATGCGCCAACAAACTGATATAGGTCTGCGCATCATCACGGTAAAGATGCTCAATAGCGGTCGCCACACGTCGATGGGCATCTTTGCGCTGCGCAGGCGTCAATTGGGTTAACGTTGCCTGTCGCAATTTGTCATGGCTAAAGAACCATTGACCCTCGCGCACGATAAAGATGGCGGCATCCGACACCCGTTCGAGCCAAAGATGAATATCGACCTCTGGCATCAACAGTGCCAACAGGTCCAAATCTATCTGACGCCCGGCCACAGCCGCAAGCTGCATGAGCATCCGATCTTCTGGTGTCACCTTATTGAGCCGCCGCTGGAGCAATGCCTCCATCCCGCTGGTAAAGATTTCTGTCGGCAACTTGGTCTGTCCAATCTCGCGCAGTTGCCCCGCATCCTCGGCCAACGCTCGCATCACCTCGACGATAAAGAAGGTATTGCCCTCGGTTTCGTGTGTAAGCAAAGAGACTAGGTTTGCATGGGTATCGCTCTCACCAAGCATGGCCCCACTCAGCTGTGCAATCTCACTGTCATTCAGCCGCTCAAGTTGTATCAGCATGGCCCCAGGCAGTTCATTCGGCAAATGTGGTCGCTCGTCGTTACGGTAGCTACCCACCACCATCACGCCCGATAGCTGTTCCAGCACCTGCAACATCTGCTTAAGTGGGGCTAGGCCAGCCGTTGACCAGTGTAAATCTTCGAGCAAGAGCAATGTTGGGCGATCCTGTTGCTGTACAAGCGAAAGCATTGTGAGCACAATCCGCTGTTCGCCCTCTTCGCCGCTTAGTTGGGGGATAGCTGGAATCTCTCGTTCGAGCAGTGTACCCAGAGTGGGTACAATTTCTTGCAATACGCCCGCATCCAAATCATTCAGTTCTGTATTTAAGGCCAAACGAGACACAATGGCTTGCCATAGCTGAAAGGGCGATCCACCTTCGGCGATTTCTTGCCCCATCAATACCTGCCAGCCATTGACAAGCGCATGGGTACGAAATTCATCCAACAGACGACTTTTGCCCACACCACTTTCACCGCCCAACAGACAGACTGCACCTTGGCCGCTTTTCGCCTGCGCCAAGGTTGATTGAAGTTTCGCCAGTTCTGTCTGTCTACCGACAAAGGCGGCGGCTTGCAGATAGCTTTCGCGGATAGCATCCGTTTCTGATGGGCCGGATTGCCCCCAACACATCGGCCAAGGCGAGAAGCGCATCCGGTGCAGTGGCAAACCGTTCGTTTGCGGTTTTGGCCAGTAATTGCGCAAGGAAAGGTCGCATAGAGGCATCGACGCGTCCCAAATCCGGTGCTTCATTGAGCAATCGATCCAAAAAAGTGTAGTCGATGGGGGCAAAGGGATGCTCACCTGTTAGCATCTGATAGAGCAGTACACCGACTGCGTAGAGGTCGGCCATCCGGCTATATTCGTGTCCTTCAAACAGTTCTGGGGCCATGTACAGCGGTGTCCCTGCCGATTTGCTGCCCTCCACTTGGTCACTACTGGAAAGACCAAAGTCCAATAGCCGGACATTGCCGTCGCTCATGATCACATTGTCCGGCTTTAGATCGTGATGCAGGATGCCGCGCCGGTGTAGGTAGGCGAGCGCTTGCAAAAGCTGTTGAATGAGTTCGATTTTGCGGGCAAAGGGCGCATCCTGCCCCGCCTCTAAAATGTTCTGTGCCTTGGGCAGAAAGGCCATTGTAAAGAACGGCTGCCGCTCGTCATCAAAGCCATAATCCAGCACACTGATGATGTGCGGATGACGTAGCCCGGCCAAGAGTTGAAATTCTCGCGCCAGCGCGAGGCGCAGATCATCCTCACTTGCGCTTGGTGCGAGACTATTTTTAATAGTCAGATTACCAGAGAGTTTCACTTGTTTGAGGGCGACAGTCTCCCGTGTGAGGCGGTCGATGGCGCGAAAGACGACGCCCATTCCGCCAGAGCCTATTTTGTTTTGGATAACATACCGACTATTGATATTGATTGACATGCTCCCTCTTGATTATTCGGTCACTCTACAAAAATAATTACCCATAATCCGTTCAGTCAGCACACCTCGTGCGGGTCAAACTCGTGGGTTAACCCGCACGAGACCCAGAGGGTTCCCCGCTGACTGAACAGATATTTTATTTTGTGGAATAGCCTTACTTGAATTTCATGAACTCCTATGACGAGGCAATAGCCACAAAATGGCGGCCCCAATCACGCCCATGATTCCCCAAAAGATGAAAGGCGTACTAAGCCCATATTCGGCAAGTGCATTGCCTATCGGTGGTGACATAAAACCGCCCGCCTCGCGCAACGTGGCGATAAAGCCCAACGCCGTCCCCACATAGCCATAGCCAATGCCCTCAACCTCCTGCGCCGCCGCTTGGTGAATCGACATAAAGGCATCAAAAAAGAATCCCGCCCCCATGAGGGCAACCCAGATAAAAATGCCGTCGACGATGGAAAACGCTAGCACACCAATACCCATCACGGCAAGGCTGACGACCATAAAGATGCGCCGCGACTTCATGCGGTCAGAGAGCAATGACAGTGGCATGACCCCGACAAGGCTGACCAGAAAGAATGTTGCCAATGTCTGATCGGCCACAACGGGGTTCCAGCCAAGCTCCTTGAGATAGAGCGGTAAATAGCCTGAAAATCCACGATAGCAGGCCCAGAAGCTGCCCGTCCCCAGGCCAATCAGCCATAGCTCTCGTGAACGAACGACGTGATTTAATGCGTCGATGTATGCAGGTTTGCCCGATATGGATTGTGGTCGTACGTCCGCCGCTGGGTAGAAGAGTAACCAGAACACACCAAAAACCACCGTTATGGCCCCATAGAGGATGAGGACCGCTCCCCATCCGCCCAAGAGCGGCGACAGCACACTTGCACTCAACGCAGAGCCAAGTGTAAGGCCAATGGCAAAGCCGGAAGATACCGCACCCGTTGCCATCCCACGCCGTTCGGGAAACCATGCACCTGCCGCTTTATGTAAATTGGGCGGAACAGCAGGCATGATCAGACCATGCAGCAATACGGTAATCATAAAACTGGTGTAGTCATAGGAAAGTGCGCGCAATGCGCCAGTCACACCAACCAGTATACAGGCGACGCCAATGGTCAATCTTGGGCCAAAGCGATCACCTAAAACGCCCATCGGGATGCTGACGAGGAACCCCGCAAAGGAGGCTGCCCCCCACACCACGCCAATCTGTAAAATCGTCAGATCGAGGTCGGCGGCGATTTCGGTAAAGAGCACTGGCAACGCCAACAGTTGCATTGCATAGGCCAACATCGAGGTCGAGGCCGCAAGCGCAAGAATCCACCATTTTTTCATCATGACCAGCCTTGCTTATCGTTGAAATACATCGAGATCACGCCCAAAGATTACCTCCCCATCATATAAATCCGTAATTTCCTGTAATAGTTCCTCATCACTGACAGGTCCAAGGTGCATTTCGTGGGTGAGGACCAGCTTTTTTGGTCGAATCTCGTTTGCAATCTCCGCCAACGCCACTGTGGAGGTATGCATTCGGCGGAAGTAGTTGAGCGGGAATTTTGGTTGCACCTGTTGAATGCCCCGCTCGCTGTGCACTTCATGGACCAAGATATCACACCCTTTGCCATGTTCAATCACGGCGGGATGCGGACGTGTATCACCACGCTCATTTCTGCCAGACCAATGCTGTTGCCGCATCGCCTCAATCGTGCCATACTTATCGCGTTTCAGTTCATCTGAATGTACATCGAGCCAAGGTGGTGTAGACATACTGTTTTCTCCTGCCCTGAAAAAAGCTAGTCAGCACTTCAGCACTTCAGCACTTCAGCACACTCGCTGACTGGCTGACTCGCTGACTCGCTGATTGTATCCTTTCTTACACAATAAATTAACGCCGTTTGGGTATCCCCCCATCCACCGAATAAACGCTCCCCGTGCAATAGCTGCTTTCATCACTCGCCAAAAACAGCATCATCTGTGCCACCTCTTCCGGCGTTCCATAACGTTGCAAGGCAACCCGCTGCGCCATATCCTGTTTGGCGCGTTCTGCATCATCGGGCATAGATTGCTCTTCGATTGAGCGCATCATGCGTGTGTCGATGACCCCAGGGTTGACCGTGTTCACACGAATGCCAAGTGGCGCACACTCGACCGAAGCCGAACGCATCAGCCAGACAACGGCATGTTTGCTGGCAACGTAGGTCGCAAAATTCTCTGCACCAGAGATGCCCGCCATCGAGGAGGTGATGACGATGCTGCCGCCACCCCGTTTCGCCATCTTCGGGATGACATATTTGAGGCCAAGCCAAACACCACGCACGTTCACGGCCATCACTTTGTCAAACATCTCGATGGGATAATCGACAATCGGCATGACCGCACCCTCAATCCCCGCATTGTTGATGAAGATGTCAATCCCGCCATAACGCTCGACAGCCGTTTGTGTATACTGTTCGACCTGCTCCGGTTGCGTCACATCTGCCACCACATAGCTGGCCGCATCGCTGTTGGTTGCATTCACGGCATCTTGTAATGCTTGCTCATCAAGGTCAACCAACAGGACAGTTGCCCCTTCTTCAACAAAACGGGTCGCTGTTGCCAGTCCAATGCCACCCGCTCCGCCTGTGATAATTGCTACTTTTCCGGCCAATCGCATACCGTTTTTCTCCTCGTACTTTGATTTATTTCGCCCGGCCATAAAATTGCATCCGCGCAGATTCAGAAAACACAACACCCGGCTCCAGCGTATAGCTTAAAATCGAATTGATGCGAGGGGTTGCGCCTTGCACCTGCGTGACACGGTGGGGTGAATAGATGCCCTGAAACAGCGTTAACGTACCCGCCTGTCCCGCCAAGCTAATTTTGTCTGGATGTGTGTCGTCGAGTAATTGGGACAATCCGGCATAATTTTCATTGTCGGCGGTGCGTAGATGGGGGACGTACTCAAATCGCCCACCCACTTCTGGGGCTTGCAACAATAATGTCGTCACAAAATCCGCCCGATCATAGTGCCACCCAAGCTGATCGCCCTCGGCCAGCATCATGATGTTGAGTGGAGCCATGGGGTCTTCATGTAGATAGAGCGTTTTATGGCCGACCACCTGTGCAATAAAGTCACGCAGCGGCTGCCAGTTGTAGATCGCGCGAATGCCAGCATCCACTGGTATGCGGTCATAGGCCAACGCTTTTTGTCTAGTTGTAATCCGTTGACGAGCCGGGTGATCGTCTGGCAACGAGGCGTCATCCTTTTTGAAGTAAACGTTATGCTCTATGAGTTGCACGTATGACTCTTTCAACGCAGATTTTACCTCTGCCGCCAATGTGGGGACGACCTCTGGCCGTAAAAAGTCGCTCAGAGAACATTTGCCTGTTGTTTGTAATTCGGCCTGGCATCGAGCGATCAGCTTTTGGGCGGTGGTTGTCGTCAAGTCGTTAAGTGGGTATTGCTTCAGGTTGATCAACGCTTCAATATTCATTATTGCTCCTAGAAAAGTCGTTGTATGGTCATGTGGTGGTGGCCTGGTTGGTTTCAGATAATGGTTCAGCATACAGGATTGTAAGGAGATTCTTGGAGCCTGTCAAATCTACAGCAACCAGTGGGATGAAGTACACAGAAACCACAGTTAAGCGTTCACCTCCCACGTCGGCTGAGCTTGTCGAAGTTGAGTACCCCCTTCGACAAGCTCAGGGGGCTGAACGGTTACAACCACAGTTAAGCAAGAATTTTATAATGCTCCCAAAAACTGGACCACATGGTAAGATACTGAAGAGGCCATGTGGAGGGGTGCTACCGGATTGCACGTTGACGCTTGATGAAATTGTGGATACACATCGCTACATGGGCCGAAACAAAGCGCGCGGTAACTGTTTTCTGTTGCTATAAAGACTGAAATGGGTCATTTTCTGTTTTGTCCAAAATTGTATATACTTACGGAATGATTGTCGTGCGATTATAAGCGTCCGCAAAGTATAACAAGTTAGGAGAAAATCAATGAATCTACAACAAGCACTCTACGAAGTCGAAATCTACGGCTTCACCCTCGTCGAGAATGTCCTTTCGGGGGAGGAAGTCATTGCCATGCGTGAGGCATTGATTCGCGCAGAATCTACTGTCGGGGACGAACAACGCTTTCTGGGCAAGGCCAGCCATGTTGCCAACCTGCCCACGCTTGATTCCCTCTTTCTTGAGATTGTCGATCACCCGAAAATCATGCCCGTCCTAGAAGGCGTACTCGGCACATCCATCATCTTGGGTAGCCTCAATGCGCGCATCGTGCGCCCCGATGACCCACAACAGGGTCTACACAGCGACATCCGTCAGGACCTGCTCAACATGGCCTCGCCCGTGATGATGAACACGGTTTGGCTGTTGGATGATTTTACATCAGAAAACGGGGCCACACGCATTGTCCCTGGTTCACACAAGAGCGGTCTCAATATGCCACCAGAGGATATGGAGATCAAACACGTCGTTGAGGCCATTGCCCCAGCAGGCAGTGTGCTGATCTTCAACGGGCAGTGTTGGCATGGCGGCGGCAAAAACAACAGTAATCGCAACCGTCATGCCCTTTTTGGGCATTACCGCAAAAATGCACTCGTCTTCCAAGTGGACCCACACGATGACTTCCCACCAGAATGGGTGGACCAGCTAACAGACCGCCAAAAAGAACTCCTACGGATGCACAACGGACTCAATGTCCCACATGCGGCAGATTCACATATGCGATTATCATTTTCGTCAGGGAAGACAAAGAAATAGCTGAAAGGTTGAAGAGTTGAAGGGTGGAAGGTTTGATAGAGTATTGTGAGGTGAAAAGAGTTTTGTGTACAATTAGAAAAACTTTACAAAAAAAGCAGAACGTGCATCAAATCATCTATCCGCTCTTCAACTCTTCAACTCTTCAACCTTTCAACCTTTCAACCTTTCAACCTTTCAACCCTTCAACCCTTCAACCTTTCAACTCTTAAAAAAGGAACAAACATGAGCAACGAGCATTTTTTTATCACGGGTGCAATGGGCTGTATTGGCGCATGGGTGGTGCGCAATTTGATTCGCGACGGCGCAGCAATCACCGTTTTTGATCTAAGTCGCAACAAACATCGTCTTGAACTGATCATGGAACCAGAGGAAGTGGCACAGATTACCTTTGTGCATGACGACATCACCAAGACCGACAACGTGGTCAATGCTGTAGAGGCAAGCAAGGCCACGCATATCATTCACTTGGCCGCGCTACAAGTGCCATTTTGCAAGGCTGACCCCGTGTTGGGTGCAGCGGTGAATGTGGTCGGCACAGTTAATATGTTTGAAGCGGCCAAACAGGTCGGCATCAAGCACATGGTCTATGCCAGCAGTCTTGGGGTCTATGGTCCCAAGGATTTGTATGGGGACGGCTTGATCAACGACCAGTCGCCCTATCACCCGATGACGCATTATGGTGTCTACAAACAGGCCAACGAAGGGACCGCACGTGTCTATTGGCATGATGATGGCATTGCCAGCCTCGCCCTCAAACCCTATACCATCTACGGCCCTGGCCGTGACCAGGGCATGACCTCAACGCCCACACGGGCGATGTTGGCAGCGGCGGCGGGCAAAGAGTACCGTATCACCTTTGGCGGCTCGTGCGGGATGCAGTACGTCGATGATGTCGCCAAAACCTTTGTCCGTTTGGCGCACACACCATTTGAGGGTGCGGCCTGCTACAATATCCAAGGCAATATCGTTCATATGCAAGCGGTGGTTGATGCCATTGTTGCCGCCGAGCCATCCGCAGAGGGCAAAATCACATTTGAGGAGCCAGGGCTACCTTTCCCAGAAGGGCAGGAAGAGACGGCACTGCGAGAATTGCTGGGCGATGTACCCAATACACCGCTGGCTGATGGGGTGGCGCAAACGATAGCACACTTTAAGCAGTCGTTGGTGGATGAACGGATTGCGTGGGAGATGTAGTTATCTGTGACGCAGGTAGCCAACCTGCGATACTTTCCGTGACCAGTAACACAGATTGGTTATCTGTGTCGCAGGTAGCCAACCTGCGATACTTTCCGTGACCCGTAACACAGATTGGTTATCTGTGTCGCAGGTAGCCAAC
>JBCCFC010000202.1:0-13926 GCA_039029935.1 Chloroflexota bacterium | reverse complement strand
GCAGCATCTCTACTTGGAGATGTTGCTGGCTATGGGCATTTTGTCGCTCTGCCTCGCCATTCCACTGGCTCCTATAGGTGGATGGGGCATGGCCTCTGTCTTGGCGAGTCTTTTCAATGTTGACCTCGTGGATAGACATATGCCCTTGAGCGTCTATGGGATTGATGGCTTGGTTGGCATCGGTGTGCCCATCGCGGCAACACTGCTTCCTGTCACACAGGCGAGTCGTATCCCGATTCAACATGCACTCAACCGTATAGAGGTCAGTATCCCTACACGAGGCGCACAGTTGCGGCTTCTGTGGATCAGTCATCTCATACGTGTGCCACTGTGGATACGCTATGCATGGCGGAATCTTTTTCGCCGACGAGCAAGGTTCGTACTCACGTTGATTACACTGACCTTTGCTGGCACAATCTTTATAGCCGTGATGCACGTGCGTAGCTCATTCAACACCACCATTGGCATTGTCGAAGCCTACTGGCAGGAAGATTTACGCGTCCTCTTCTTTGGGATGGAAAAACAATCCACAATGACATCACTGGTACAGGATGCATTAGGGATGTCCCACGTGGAAGGGCGGATGCAGTACAGCGGCGAACTGGTTGATGCAGATAGAAGAGAACGCGGCAGCATCACCATTCTGGGATTACCAGCGGACACACCCTATCTACAGCCTACGCTGGTCGCAGGGCGATGGCTGATGCCCGATGATGAAAACGCAGTTGTCGTCAACGTTGATTTTTTAGCGGAGGAGCCCACTGTGGCTCTGCATGATGACATCATCATCAAGATTGACAATCAAACAAATGAGCAAGAAGGTACATGGCGTGTCGTTGGCATCGTCACCACGCAACAGGCAAGCTACCTTCAAGCATATGCTTATGTGAATTTGCCCTATCTGGCGCATGTAATGAATCAGCCACGCTATGTCAATACCTTGGTTGTTGGTTTGGGGCCTAATTCACATGCCCATGCATCTTATCAGAATCAACAGCGGGATATTCTTGATCGTATATTTCAACAGGCCAATGTGTCCACGGAAAGAATTGTCACCTATGCCACACAGCAAACCCTCATACGCAACAGTTTCTCAACACAGATTACCCTCCTGTTGCTGATGTCTCTACTCTTTGCCGTGGTCGGCGGGTTGGGGTTGATGAGCAGCATGAACCTGAGTGTTTTAGAGCGCACGCGTGAACTGGGTATCGCGCAGTCGATAGGCGCAACCGACATCATCATCACAAAAATGGTCGTTGGTGAGGGGCTGTTGATTGGCCTGCTCAGTTCCATATTCGGTATCGTGTTATCTATACCGCTCAGTCAATCATTGGCGACCATTGTGGGCCAGCTTTTCATGGAGACGCCGCTTGAGTATCGCATCTCCCTCAATGGTATTCTCCTCTGGTTGGCGATTGCACTCATCATCTCAGCGGCTGCGAGTTATCTACCCGCACATGGTATTTGGCAGATGCAAGTGCGGGATGCGCTGGCGTATGAGTGATACTGGCGTTATATATTGCATGAGGATACAATGTAAGTGGTGAGACTGAGTTGGACCATCGGGAGGTGGGTACAAACACTTTTGTTCACCAGCGAAACTAGATGCCCATCTCCCGATGGTCCCAATCTAAACTATGCCCTTACGCAGTGTAATACGATATTGAATTTAAGGTGGGAACTGATTGACTAGGTACAGAGACTACCCTGCATGTTTACTGAAGGGGGCATAGAGACAAATGGCACAAACAATGACACAACATCAAACATTGGCTGACGTACTACGTTGGCGGGCAGAACATCAACCCAACAAATGGGCCTACACCTTTCTTACCTATGGCAAAGAGGCAGATAGCGAAGCGGATGAAATCTGCATCACCTATGGTGAACTTCATCAGCAAGCACAAGGCATTGCCCATCAACTCCTTGCCCTCAATGCAACAGGCGAACGCGCATTGCTACTATACCCATCAGGTCTTGACTTTATCGCTGCCTTCTTTGGTTGCCTCTATGCAGGTGTGGTCGCTGTCCCGACCTATCCACCGCGCCCACGCACGGCGATGCAGTTTCTCAACATTGTCAATGATGCCCAAGCCTCTGTCCTTTTGACAACTGGCGAGATTCTGGGGCAAAGTAAGCTCTTTGGCGGTGTTCCTCACGTTCAACACGAAATCGCAACAGATCAGCCCGTTTCCTCAGATATAGATTTGATAATAGATAATACCTCAGTCCCTATCAACAGCGATAGCATCGCCTTTTTGCAATATACCTCTGGTTCAACCAGCGCACCCAAAGGGGTGATGGTATCGCATGGCAACCTGATGCATAACTTGCAGCCGATGGAAGCCGTGTGTAAGTTGACCAGCGAAAGTATTGCCTGTAGTTGGCTACCGCTCTACCATGATCTAGGGCTGATTACCAAAGTGTTGGGGTCGGTTTATACAGGGACGCCCTGTGTGTTGATGTCCCCATGGTCGTTTATCCAACAGCCCATTCGCTGGCTTCATGCCATCTCGCACTACCGTGTCACACACTGTATTGCCCCCAATTTTGCCTACGATCTCTGTGTCCACAAAACTACGCTAGAACAACGAGAAGGGCTGGACCTCTCCTGCTGGCAACATATATTCAATGGTGCAGAACCCATTCAACCGACAACGCTCCAGCAGTTTATCACGACCTTTGAGTCATATGGAATACGCAAGGATGCCTTCGCCCCTTGTTATGGTCTTGCAGAATCAACAGTGATTGTCACACAAAGTAGGAGTGAAGACCTGCCTATTATTTTCTATGCGGACCCGGAACAACTGAAACAGAACCATGCAATACCCGCAGCAGCATCCGTGACAATACCTACAACAGAAGGACAGGGCAAAGCCATCGTTGGATGCGGTCAAGCATGGGGTGGGCAAACAATCTTGATTGTTGACCCTGACACCCATATGCGCTGTTCAGAAGAACAAATTGGTGAAATTTGGATTCAAGGCACAAGTGTTGCGCAGGGCTACTGGCAAAATCCTGAAGCGACGGCGGAGACATTCCAAGCTAGGCTAGCTGATACGGATGGAGGTGCTGATGAAGGGGCATTTTTACGCACAGGCGATTTAGGATTTATGCATGGTGAAGAGCTATTTGTCACTGGACGATTGAAAAATATGATCATCATTCGTGGACAAAATTACTATGCCCAAGACATCGAATTGGTGGCTCGGCAAGCCCATCCTATCCTCCGTTTTTCATTGCTCGCAGCCTTTGCCATTGATTCATCTGTGGACTCAAAGACAAGAGCAACCAGCATTGACCCGTTGAGTCATGAACGCTTGGTCATTGTCTGTGAACTCCCCAATCAACCACCGCTAGAGGCGGGTGTGGAGGAAGTCACTGCCGCCGTACGACAGGCTGTTTCGCAGGCGTATGCACTTAGTGTTTATGCCGTCGCCCTCATTGAGCCAAGGCAGATGCCAAAGACAACGAGTGGCAAAATTCAACATTATTTATGCCGAGAGCAGTTTTTATCGGGTACATTGCCGGAGGTTGGCCGCAGCATTATTGAGCAAAGCATGGTTGAGCAAAGCATGGTTGAGCAAAGCATGGTTGAACAGGAAACCGAACAACCTATAGATGCGGCCAGTACGTTTACACCTAACCAGGCTGATGGGTATCTACGCAAACTTCTGGCCGACTTACCGCCGGAAGACCGCAGAGAACAACTGCATACCCACATCCGACGTGAATTGGCGGGGGTGCTAGGGTTGCATTCCAAAAGCCCGATTACCCCCGATGCAAGCCTGTTTGATCTTGGCGTGAGTTCGCTCATGGCGGTCGAGTTAAAAGATCGACTGGAATCCTATCTGGATGTGTCTCTACCATCGACCTTGGTTTTTGACTATCCCACGCTTGATGGGTTGGAGGACTACCTACTTACCGATGTCTTGGCGTTGGGACCAGAGACAGTAACACAGGCATCCGTAAACACAGAGGAGCAGAATCAAACTGAGATAAGTCTATCAGCGCATGAATTACGTGAATTTATTGCCAAGAGACATCAAACATTATCTAGTCCGTGATGTGTAAGGGTAATCTATCAAACAGTTATAAAAACGGGAACCAAGAGATTTCTGTAATGCCAGAGCAACCAACGCAACAAGAACTATTACGGTTATTACAACAAGCTACAGAGGTTATCCAAACCTATGAAAATCAGCTTTCTGACTATCATGAACCCATCGCCATCATCGGCATGGGCTGTCGTTATCCCGGCGGCCCCATTGGTGATATTGAGACAGCAGAGCAATATTGGTCAATGTTGCTGGATGGCTTCGATGGCATTGTCGAGATGAAAGACAATCGTCGTCAAGATATCTATGGACCACACAGGCAACCACACCGTTATGCCTTGCGCGCTGGCTTTCTCGCACACATCGACCAATTTGACGCTCATTTCTTTGGCCTCTCCCCGCGTGAAGTGTTGGTGATGGACCCTGTGCATAGGCTGCTACTAGAAACAAGTTGGTCTGCTTTGGAATATGCCAATATTGTGCCTAAAACATGGCGCAACCGATCTGTTGGTGTTTTCATCGGCACAGCGGGCACAAGTGGCTACAATGAGTTGTGCCGAGGTGAAGAACCAACCCTCTATAAATCAACCGGGTACACCGCAAGCACAGCAACAGGACGCATCTCCTATCTATTAGGGTTAACTGGTCCATGTGTTTCTGTGGATACAGCCTGCTCCTCCTCATTGGTGGCAGTCCATCAAGCCTGTCAAAGTCTGCGCACTGGTGAGTGTTCTGCTGCATTGGCGGGAGGAATTGGTACCCTGATTGAGGACGAAGCGTCAGAAATTTTTGGCAATAGCGGAATGCTGGCTGAGAATGCCCATTGCAAGACCTTTGGTGCGGCAGCCGATGGCTATGTGCGTGGGGAAGGCTGTGGCATTGTTGTACTCAAACGGCTATCTCATGCACAGCGAGATGGTGATAACGTTTTGGCCGTGATTCGAGGAACTGCCATCAATCAAGATGGCCCCAGTGGCGGATTGACTATCCCCAATGGCCCTGCACAGCAACGGGTGATTCAACAGGCACTGAGTGATGCTGGATTGACACCTGCACAGGTTGATTATATCGAAGCGCATGGCACAGGGACACCGCTGGGGGACCCGATTGAGATTGGTGCGCTCGATGCAGTCTTTAAAGAGCGCAAGCATCCACTCTATGTCGGGTCTGTCAAGACAAACTTTGGACATTTAGAGTTTGCGGCGGGCATCGCAGGCTTAATGAAGCTGGCACTCGCTGTCCAACATGGGCAAATCCCACCCCATCTCCATTTCCACACCCCCAGCCCTCATATCAACTGGGAGACATCCTCTGTCCAAATTCCAACAGAAACGACACCTTGGCCCTCTCCAGACGAAGAGAAAGAGCGCATTGGTGGTGTCAGCTCCTTTGGCTACAGCGGCACAAACGCCCATCTCATCGTGTCGGAACCACCAAACGCTGCTGTCACAGCTGAACCTATTGCTGAACCCATTGCTGAACCCATCGCATCAACAGTTGACGAGCGGTCAGCCCATCTACTCACCATATCGGCCAAACATGAGGATGTATTGCCAACCTATGCACAGAAATATGCGGACCATCTGCGGACACATCCAGCCATCAATCTTGGCGATCTCTGCTACACATCGCACGTTGGGCGCAGCCATTTTGACCATCGACTTACTCTGACTGCAGAATCCACTGAGGACCTACAGTGGCTGCTGGAGCAATATGCAAACCGAGAAGCTGATGCTCCATTACCTGCGGGTGTCAACCAACATTCAATAACAGCCGCACACGAGCGACCACGCATTGCCTTTCTCTTCACAGGGCAAGGGGCGCAGTATGTGAGCATGGGGCAGGGGCTTTATGAAACCGAGCCAACCTTTCGGGATGTTATCAACCGCTGTGATGCTGTTTTTCAAGAAGTTGATGGCCGTTCGTTGGTTGAGGTATTGTATCCAGATAGTGGAATGGCAGACGTTCAGCCCCCTGAGCCTGTCGAAGGGGGCACTCGGTTTCGACAGGCTCAACCGACGCCTGCGTCTGAACAGTCGCGTGGAACGGGCATCCCTGCCCATCGCGACGAATTCGGGCAATCGCCCGACAGTTGTGATGCTGTTTTTCAAGACGTTGATGGTCGTTCGTTGATAGACGTGCTGTATCCGGATAGTGGAATGGCAGACGTTCAGCCCCCTGAGCCTGTCGAAGGGGGAACTTGGTTTCGACAGGCTCAACCAGCATGGGGATCTGAACAGTCGCGTGGCATGGTAGCCGTTCAGCCCCCTGAGCCTGTCGAAGGGGACACTCGGTTTCGACAGGCTCAACCAGCATGGGGATCTGAACAGTCGCGTGGAATGGCAGACGTTCAGCCCCCTGAGCCTGTCGAAGGGGGAACTCGGTTTCGACAGGCTCAACCAGCATGGGGATCTGAACAATTACACGCCACTTTAGACTCACCACCCTGCCTAACCGCTGCCATCTTTGCCGTCGAATGCGCACTGGTCGAACTGTGGCGATCATGGGGCGTCACACCCAATGTTGTGCTGGGGCATAGCTTGGGTGACTTTGCCGCCGCCTACGCTGTGGGTGTCATCTCGCTCGAAGATGGGGTACGGCTTGTGACCAAACGCGGCCAATTGATGGAGACGGCTCTGGGCAGCATGGTCTCGGTGCGCGCTGCCGAAGCCGACATCCTGCCGCTGATTGCCGACTATGATGATGTCACCACTGCGGTCATCAACGGCCCGACCAGCACTGTGCTTTCAGGCGGTCACGAGAGCATTGCACAGATAACAGATAGATTGCAGCAGGCAGGATTCAAAACACAACGATTGAACACACCCATCGCCAACCACTCTCCACTCCTAGACCCTGTGCTGGATGAATTTGAGCAAATTGTGCAAACTGTCACCCTCAAGCCACCCACACGCCCAGTCATCTCCAGCATGACAGGCAAGCTTATCGCCGAAGAACTCACCCAACCACGATACTGGCGCAAGCACCTCCGCAACCCCGTCCGCTTTGGTGATGCCGTCAACACGATTCTGGAACAGAATATTGACATCTTTGTCGAGATAGGGCCGGGGGCAACATTATTGAGCATAGTTGAAGGGTTGAAAGGTGGAAAGGTGGAAAAGTGGAAAAGTGGAAAAGTGGAAGAGGGCAGTATCGACCCTTCAACCCTCGGGAACCCTCTGGGTGCCTTCAACCCTTCAACTCTTCAACTCTTCAACTCTTCAACTCTTCAACCCTTCAACCCTTCAACCCTTCCCAGTTTACGCAAAAACAAACCCGACTGCCAACAAATACTCAACACCCTCGGCGCACTCTACGTACAGGGTATCGAGATTGATTGGGCGGGATTGGACCAGCACTATCAACGACAAAAAATTACGGTTCCGACCTATCCCTTCCGCCGTCAACGCTATTGGGTGGACGCGCCTACGCAGCGTGCGGGTGTTGCACAACTGCGACCGCTGATCGATAAGATGTCACATCTGCCAACGCATGGCGAAACGTTCTTTGAGACCGAAGTAAGCGTGGATACCCTGCCTTTCTTAAAGGACCACCTCGTCTATGACACGGTTGTTTCACCGGGGGCCTGCCATCTCTCGATGGTGTTGAGTGCGGGTGAGTTAACGTGGGGAGAAAGAATCCATGCAGGGCAATGTTATGAACTGAATGACGTGATCCTGCTGCAACCACTGTCGTTGGAGGATGCGCAGACACGGGTTGCCCAGATTATGCTGACACCATCGCAGGAGAACAGCCGCCAGCCACAGGCCAAATTCCAACTGCTAAGTTTTGAGCAGGAGTCTGAGGTGGTTGACAGCGATGCCACCATGACGCATACGATGGGCACGATTGGCTTGAGCGCAGGACCGACCAACCGCCTATCTACCAGCAACGGCCAACGCCTGCGTGACCTCCAAGCGCACTGCATCGAATCCAATCAGTCATCAGTTGTCATAGATGAATCGATCATCTTTTTTGGTGACAATTTTCGGTGGATTGATGAGGTTTGGCAGCCAGTGACTGATGACGCCAGCCAACCCACAGTGGTATTGACCAAGGTAAGTCGTCCAGATGTGGTCAGCAACCTGCGTGGATATATGCTCCACCCTGGCCTGTTGGATGCCTGTTTCCAGACAGCCGCGCTCACAGTGGGTCTTTCTTCTGGGGGTACGACCACTGTTCACGATTTAACCGATGTGTATCTGCCCTTTGCACTCAACTCACTGCAACTCTATTCTCTAAGTAGCCATATCACCAATGAAAATATCTGGTGGTGTCATGCCGAACAGATTGCCCCCATGAAGTGGGACATCCACCTCTTTGACGAGTTAGGTACATTGGTGGCACGGATAGCGGGGTTTGAGATGCGCCAAGCACCAGCCAGTGCCATCCAAACCGCCCGGGTGCGCACCGAATGGCTGCAACAGATGACGTGGCGAGTGACGCCATTGCAAGAAAAATCGCTGGCCGAAGCAGCGGCTCAAAGACCGGATTGCTGGGTTGTTGCAGGTTTGTTGGGTGATATGACGGAGAGTCTAACTGCATCCCTACAAACGGACGCCACTCAGGTGTATCTCTTGCAAGAAAACGAGATTCCGCAGCAAATCATGGAACTTGCCACTAATTATGATAAAGTCGGTGTCATCTACGGTGGCATTCCTTTGGATTCTGACGGGCCGATTCCAACTCAGGCATTGTCGTTATGTACAGGGTTGCTTTCACTGACCCAAGCCCTCATCCAACATGGCGTAGATGCCCATCTCTGGATTGTGACCCAAGGGTGTCAGAGCCACGTGCTGCCCGCTGCATCGTCGAACGCATCAAGTACAGCTGACCAGACTATCGGCATTGCATCGGCGGCTGCAACTCTTTGGGGCTTTGGGCGCACCCTAATGCAGGAACAGTCGCAACTGAACTGTTTCTGTGTAGATTTAGATGCGCATAGCGATAGACATACCCAGATGGAAGCCCTTGTCACTGAATTAACGCATGCCTATGGGCGAAAATCACAGGAGCGCGAGGTCGCCTATCAGAATGAGACGCGCTATGTTTCGGCGTTAAGTACGTGGGATATGCCGACTGCGGACAGCACACAACCCCAACGCCTACAACTCAGTGCCTACGGTCTGTTAGACAACCTGACCCTTGTTCCGCAAACTCGACCGCAGCCACAGCCAGACGAAATCGAAATCGAAGTCCGTGCAGCCGGGCTTAACTTCCGCGATGTCCTCAACGCATTGGGCTTGCTCGAAAGCTATTATGCCACTGTGTTAGGCATCACAGAGGCCACCGATGTCGGGCTGGGACTGGAATATGCTGGTGTTGTGACAGCGGCGGGGGATGATGTCACGCACATGGCCGTTGGCGACCGTGTCATGGGGCTGGGGCAATTGGACGGGACCTTTGCCAACTACATTGCGCTGCCCGCACAACGAGCGACGCACATCCCCGATGGCATTGGCTTTGAGGATGCCGCCACCATGCCGTTGACCTTTTTGACGGCGTGGTATTCGCTGGTGACACTGGCCCAGCTACAGCCCGGTGAACGTATCTTGATTCATGCCGCATCCGGTGGTGTCGGGCAGGCGGCTCTCCAGATTGCGCAGTCTATCGGGGCTGAGGTGTTTGCGACGGCAAGTCCACCCAAGCAGGCCGTTTTGCGTGAGCAAGGGGTACAACATGTCATGAACTCACGAACGCTTGACTTTGCCGATGAAATTATGACCCTGACCGATGGCAACGGCGTGGATGTCGTTTTGAACAGCCTCAACGGGGACTATATCGAGCGCAGCTTTATGGTCTTGGCGCAGAATGGCCGTTTTGTCGAGATGGGCAAGCTTGACATCTGGACACACGACGATGTGACCCAGCGGCGACCCGATGCAGCCTACTATCCCTTTGACCTTGGAGAAGAAATTGCCAAAGACAGTACGCTGGAAACAAGACTCTGGACCGATATCATTGCGCAGGTCAATTCCGGTGCGTTGCATCCGCTGCCCAAGGTGACATATGCCAGCACAGACTGCGTTGCTGCCTTCCGCTATATGCAACAGACCAAACACATTGGCAAGATTGTCCTCGCCTTTGAACCGCCACCTGAACCGCCACAAGAATATGAACCCATTGCCATGCAGCCAGATGCCACCTACCTGATCACAGGCGGGCTTGGTGCATTGGGGCTACAGGTTGCACAGCAGTTGGTCGAAGAAGGCGCAACCAGCCTGATCCTCACCGGACGACGGGGTGTCACCAACGAAACCCAGCAAGCCGCCCTTGACACGCTACAACAGCGCGGGGCAACCGTCCACATCGTGACCGCAGACATTGCTGACCCAGATGACGTTCAACGTGTACTTGACAGGTGTGCCGCGATTGCGCCCTTGAAAGGCATCATCCATGCAGCAGGACTGATCGATGACGGTGTATTAACCAACCAAACCCCTGCACAATTTGAGCGGGTGATGCGCCCCAAAGTCGATGGCACATGGCATCTACACACGCTGACCCAGCACATGGCACTTGATTTCTTTGTCTGTTTTTCCTCCATTACATCGCTGCTCGGCTCACCCGGACAGAGCAACTATGCCGCTGCCAATGCCTTTATGGATACGTTGATGCAGCAGCGACAGGCGATGGGCTTGCCTGGTCTGAGCATCAATTGGGGGCCATGGTCCGATGTGGGTATGGCGGCTGATTTAGCCGAACGAATGGACATGCTTGGCATCGCCATGATTCCACCCCGACAGGGACGACATCTGTTAGGCTACCTGCTTCAACAGCCACCTACAAGCCTATCGGGACAGATTGGCGTTACCCCTGTTCGACAACGTGCGACACCTGCCACAGTGGAAAAACAAGCGTCCCACTTGCTTACAACCTTGGCCGACTTACCAGCCGAAGAGCGAAAAGCACATCTGCACACCTATGTCCATCGCGAACTGGCAACCGTGCTAGGGTTGCGTTCAGATACCGTCATCGACCCAGATGCACGGCTCTTTGATCTGGGTATAGACTCACTCATGGCGGTCGAGTTAAAAAATCGACTCGAATCCCAGCTTGATGTCTCTCTACCCTTCACGATACTCTTTGACTATCCAACGCTGGATGTACTGGAGGACTATCTGTTGACCGAGGTCTTTTCCTTTGCTATTGAGGGCAGCGGCGAAGATGTGGATGAACGCGAAGCTGTACCGCTGGATGACAAATCTATTGCCGATGACAGCAGTCTAGCTGATATACAGGCGAATACAGAACTTGAATCGCTCTCGAAGGATGAACTCATGGACACATTGATGTCTCAACTAGATGATCTGGGGGTTTAATGCATGGCGCAAACCAAGGAAACCATCGAGAAAATACAGCTTAGACGGGCGATCCAAGCAATCGAGCAGATGAAGGCCGAGCTTGTCCAGATCAAATATCAGCAGCATGAGCCAATTGCCATCATCGGCATGGGCTGTCGCTATCCAGGTGGTCCCGCTGGTGACATCGAGACACCCGAAGAATACTGGATAAGGCTATTGGAGGGCTTTGATGGCATTGTCGAGATGTCAGAAAAACGCCGACGTGATATCT
The DNA here is from genome assembly GCA_039029935.1 of Chloroflexota bacterium. Lineage (GTDB taxonomy): Bacteria > Chloroflexota > Anaerolineae > Caldilineales > Caldilineaceae. Next base: position 2,293 of record JBCCFC010000202.1, on the reverse strand, counting down.
ATGGACCACACAAACAGCCCAACCGCTATGCCCTGCATGGCGGCTATCTCGCACACATTGACCAGTTTGACCCCCTCTTCTTTGGCATCTCCCCGCGTGAGGCATTGGTGATGGACCCGGTGCATCGTCTGCTACTGGAAACCACATGGCACGCACTGGAAGATGCCAACATTGTGCCCAAGACATGGCTCAACCACGAAGTCGGTGTCTTTATCGGCACAGCAGGGTCCAGCGGGCATGAGATGTTGTGTGTTAACCAAAAGAATCTCTATGCTGCTATAGGACATGCATCCAGTACAGCATCCGGGCGAATCTCCTATTTGCTGGGGCTTACAGGACCATGCGTTTCTATCGATACAGCCTGTTCCTCCTCTCTGGTCGCGGTCCATCAAGCCTGTCAAAGCCTGCGCAATGGGGAATGTAAAGCGGCACTGGCGGGTGGGGTTGGCGTCCTTGTCGAGGATGCGATCACCGAAATTTTTGGCAACAGCCACATGTTGGCTGATGACGCCCATTGCAAGACATTTGATGCTGATGCTGGTGGTTATGTCCGTAGTGAGGGCTGTGGCATTGTGGTCCTCAAGCGATTATCCGATTCTCAGCGTGATGATGACAATATCATTGCCGTGATTCGAGGAACCTCCATCAATCAAGATGGACCGAGTGGTGGCATAGCTGTACCCAATGGTCCGTCACAGCGACGGGTGATTCAACGCGCGCTGGATGATGCTAGATTGACACCCACTCAGATTGGTTATGTTGAAGCTCATGGTATTGGGTCGCCTATCGGTGATTCGATTGAGATGGGTGCATTAGACGCCGTCTTCAAAGACCGTGAGCATCCACTCTATGTAGGATCAGTGAAGACCAATCTGGGACATCTGGAGTGTGCGGCTGGCATTGCGGGGTTCATGAAACTGGCACTTGCTGTGCAAGATGGGCAAATTCCGCCCCACCTCCATTTCCACACGCCCAGCCCATATATCAACTGGGATGCATCCAGTGTTCAGATAACCACTGCCGCCACACCTTGGACCCGAACAGAGAAGGACACCCTACGTATTGGCGGTGTCAGTGCCTTTGGATACAGCGGTAGCAACGCCCACGTGATTGTCTCCGAATCACCAGACGCGACCACTGCTTCGCCTGCTGCCGCAACCATCGTTGAGGAGTGGTCTTTTCATCTGCTGACGATATCCGCCAAGCATGAAGATGTGCTGTCAACGATTGCACAAAAATACGCCGATTATCTACAAGCGCACCCCGATATCAACCTTGGCGATCTCTGCTACACCTCTCATGTTGGACGTAGCCACTTTGACCATCGGCTGGCCTTGACCGCATCGTCAGCCGAAGAGATGCAAAGGCTACTGACAGCATATACAAACCGAGACGGCGAAGACACCCTGCCAGCCAATATCAGCCAAAAACCTGGGGGATCGCAAACACCTCCACATATCGCCTTCCTCTTCACAGATGTAAGCGTTCCCCCCTCCCGTCGGCTGAGCATGTCGAAGCCGAATGCCCCCCTTCGACATGCTCAGGGGGCTGAACGGTTACTCACAGATCAGGAGACGCTATATGTGGTGATGGGGCAGGAATTGTATGAAACCGCACCAACCTTTCGTGATGTCATCGACCGCTGTGATGCTATTTTTCAAGAGGTTGGTGGCTGTTCGTTGGTAGACCTGTTGTATTTAGAAAGTGGAATAGGCATCCTTGCCCGTAACGAAAAACTTGGTCAATCGCCCGAAACGGACAAGGATGTCCATGCCATTATTGGCGCGGCCATCTTTGCCATGCAATGTGCGTTGATCGAACTATGGCGGTCATGGGGCATCACACCCGATGTTGTGCTGGGGCATGGGGTAGGTGACTTTGCCGCCGCCTATGCCGCTGGTGTCATGTCGCTGGAAGATGGAGTTCGACTTGTGACCAAACGAGATCAACTCATGGAAACACTTACCACCAACTGTTCACCATTACCAGACCCCATACTGGATGAATTTGAGCAGGCCGTTCAATCTGCCACCCTCAACCCACCAAATCTGACAGTTATCTCCAGCACGACGGGCAAAATCATCTCCGACGAACTCAGCCACCCACCCTACTGGCGAAAGCAACTCCGCAAACCGATAGGCATGGATGATGCCCTTACCACACCCCACAAACAGAACATTGACCTCCTCATCAAAATAGGACCAAACAGTGAAGAGTTAATAGTTAATAGTGAAGAGTTAATAGTTAATAGTGGAGAGTTAATAGTTAATAGTGGAGAGTTAATAGTTAATAG
>JBCCFC010000201.1:0-13993 GCA_039029935.1 Chloroflexota bacterium | reverse complement strand
GGATAAGTTCATTTTTGTTGCAGGTGGCCATGATTACTCTGTGAGCACACGCTCCTCTTCATGTTATGTTATCAATGTTGAAACGGGTCACACGACCGAATTGCCGTCACTGCATTTTTTTTGACAATGGTTTCGTAGTTGGATTCACCATAAATAATTTGTTTGGGCATGATTCAACCTCCTATTTCAAGACATCGTTCAATGGGATAAAATTACACACAAATATCGCCCTTTATATAACCTATACGTACTGATACTGTATTTCAGTAATATCCGGCTGTACCGTCGGTCCACGCTCACCCATTTCCAAACGACCTGTCACCACCTGCGAATCATGCTGAAAAACCAACAGTGCATCGCTACAGATGGCCTCATGTGCCAATGCGCGTTTGGTTTCAATGGAAGTCATGGGGTCAAGGTCCCACGCTGGAACCCAAGCCAAGCGGTTCATATGTGCAGCCCAGCTACAGGCATCACCCAAAAAGAGCAGACTCTCGCCGCCATCCTGCACCCAGACGGCCTGCAATGCTGTGATATGTCCCGGTGTGATGACCGTATGGACACCCTGTGCTAGTAGCTGTGGTCCATCCACAATGTCAAGCTGGTTGGCGTCGATTAATGGTTGCCAGTTGTCAACGAAATAGGTTGCGGCGGTGCGTTCATTGGGATAGCTGGCATCGGCCAATTCAATGCGTTGTACTTGATAGCGTGCGTTGGGGAAGGTGGGAATGGCTTGCCCTGGCGTGTGGTCGGGTGTATCCCAACGAGTTGCGCCGCCCGCATGGTCTTGATGTAAATGCGTCAAAATCACGATATCCACATCTTCGGGTCTAAATCCGACGGATGCCAAATCCGCCACTAGTCGATCCCGTTTAGAAGCCACTTCCAGCCCCAGAATTTTGCGTCGTTTGTCGGTATATTTATCGCCATGCCCCGTATCGACCAGAATTAACCCTTCGCTCGATTCAATCAGAAGACAACGGGCTTCCGAGACAATACGATTTTGTTCATCGGGCTGCACCACCCGTTCCCACAACACGCGCGGGACCACGCCAAAGAACCCGCCACCGTCAGCATAGTGGCGACCATCACGAACAATGTGACAGCGGATTGAGCCGATGTTGAATGTGTATGCCATGTTTACTCCTAACGTAACGCGGGCATCTTGCCCGCAACAGGCTGGAAGCCTGTGTTACTTTAGCCGACCAAGAACGTTTCGCCCCAGATAGGTCATCAGCTGGTCATCATTCATCGGATGTGTCAGCCCACCACGTACATCACGATAATAGCGTTCGATGGGCAAGTTTTTGGTCATACCTGCGCCACCAGCGATACGCATACAGTGGTCAACCACCTTGATGGCATTGTTGGTTGCTGTGTGTTTGGCAACATTCACGGACTGGCTCATCTCCATGCGTTTGTCCGGGTAACGGATCCACTGATCTGCTGTGTGATAGAGATGTGTGTGTGCCTGATGCAACAACAACTCCGCCTCGCCCAGATGCCGCTGTATGCTCTCCAGCGTGGCAATTGGTTTACCCAGCGCGGTTGGGACACGTGTCTGCGCATAGTGCGCTGCTGCCCGTTGCGCTGCCACAGCGACACCCAGATAGACGCCGCTTACAATGAGCATAAACCAAGGGTTACTGCGCCCTCCTTTATGCGGCTTACTGCTATCACTGCGCATGATGATATTCTCATCCTGCACAGACACATCCTTAAAGAGTACATCATGACTCCCTGTTGAGCGCATCCCCATTGCATTCCATGTCTCTAAAACCTCAATGCCAGCCCCATCGCTACCAACCCGCTCTGTTGTCGGAACAACAAAGCGTGCGACTTCACCACTGCCATCTTCCAATGCCGCCGCAATAATCATATAGTCCAATGTTGGACTCAAGCTCGCAAAGTTCTTATGCCCATTGATGAGCCAATGTTGAACCTTTCCTGCGTCATCAAAAACCGGATGCGCCGTTGTCTTGGGTTTGCCACCACGGCTGGGGCTACCCAGCTCCGGCTCGGTCGCTACCGCATTCACCATTGCCCCCACAGCCACTGCATCACGACACACGCGGTCAAACATATGCGACGGCCATGAACGGTTCTCCACGACATTGCCCAGCGTCTGCACATGCATACTCGTACTCAACGCCGTGCTACCATCGCCAATCGCCATCATCTCCATCACCAGCAACATGTCCAGCAAATTGGCATCCTGCCCACCGTACTCTGTTGGAACAATCATCCCTGGCAAGCCTGCTGTGCGAATGTCATCGTAGTTCTCCAGCGGGAATGTGCCATCGGCATCATGTTGCGCAGCGCGTTCAGCGAATTTCTGGGCCAACGTTTTGGTCTGTGCCACAAGCTGTTCTTGCCGTTCTGTGTAGGGGAAAGGGAGGGTAGGGAAAATCATCGCTTCAAGTGACAGTGTTTGCAAAATTGATATCCTCCGAGACTAGATTGCGCCAGATAAGAATGCACCTGTCCTGTGTGTATCGTAACCAATGATGGTTGAACGAACTATTGCTGTTTGCATTGTAACATATATCGGTGACAGAACTGTAACGCCACTAGGAAGCAGAAGATAACTGGTGGTTTGAGGTCTAGCGGGGGGCAAAACTCGACCTCGAATCGCCAGTACCTTGTTTTATTTTACATGCAGATGTTGTATCCAGACTTTTTTAGTTGTCCAATATGGAATCAATATTACATTGCAACGATTTAAAGTAGGCTATACAAATAGCATAAAAAATACAAATTTCAAATACATCATGGCTTAAATAAAAGTTGATGATTCCTGATAATCACGAAACGCTCATATTCAGGCAGTGTGAAAGCACAATAGTAACCTAGATGTGCAATAATTATTTTACATACTTTCTTGTAATGTGAGCGTCACGAAGTATGGTAGATATACGAATATGAATCACTATGAATCATTTGAAGTTGACATTGAGTCGATTCAGAACTCATATTATCGTGCCGAGGTCCGCCAATCCTGTGGGGGATGGGGTGAGACAGCGTTTGAGTTGGCGCGTGACGCCGAGATAGCCGATGCGTTGGTTGCCTTACACGAACGCGAGATCGATGAGGAAATGCTGGTCGGATTGGGCAGCAGACTCTTTCAAACGTTGTTTTCCGGCTTGGTCGGTGAGCAATACCGGACAGGGTTGGGACTTGCGCGTCATGACGATCATAAGCTGCGCATCTGTCTCAACATTAGACCGCCAGAGTTGGCCGTGTTGCCGTGGGAATATCTTTATGATCCACAGGAACATGTCTTTTTGGGGACCCAGAGTACAACTGCCTTGGTGCGACTCAACCCCACCACTCAGATTGTTTCACCGGACACAATGGAGGATATTCAAGAGGCGTTGCGTATCTTGGTTGTGTCAGCCAATCCAGAGATTCCTGGCCTACCGTTGTTGAATATCGACCATGAAAAGTCGTTATTTATGGAAGCCTTAGAGGATGCCATTGATGACGAAACCGTTGCGGTGCAGTTTGTCGAACAGGCCAAAGCGCGCGATATTATCAAGGCCATGCGCAAGTTTTCCCCCCATGTCTTTCACTACATCGGTCATAGCGGTGTGGGCGAGGATGGGGCCTACCTAATTCTCCACGACCGCAAGGGGAGACCACAGCTTGTGGACGCCGATAGCTTTGGCAACTTTTTCACCAACACACATGACCTCCGGCTGATTGTCCTCAACTCCTGTCAAAGTGGCGCAGCATCAAGTGGCACAGCATCGAGCCAACAAGCACAGGCCAGCCTTGCCGCGACTGTTCTCAAACGCATTCCCTGTACAGTCATTGCCATGCAATATGCCATCCCCGATGAGACGGCGATTGTCTTTACACAGGAATTTTATGAATGTCTTGCGCAGGGCGTCCCCATTGAAGAGGCCATCTCGGAAACCCGCAACATTCTCTCTCTGGAACCAGAGATGGACATTCACGATTGGGGCATTCCCGTTGTCTTCGTTTCTACACCAAGAGGTACATCGGTACACCAACAAGAAACGCACGATGATGCGCAAGATGAAGCCGCACGCAGACGAGCGGCTCTGCCGACACCCCAAGAACCCAATCAGATGCCTGCCATCCCCAATTTTATCGGTCGTGAAACAGAGGTGGCCGATTGTATGGAGAAACTGACAGCAGCAACCCCAGCAATCGTCGTGGGGATGCCCGGGGTGGGCAAAAGCGCGCTCACCAGCCACTTGGCGCGTCAGTGGAGCAAGAGCCAATCGACCGCCATCATGACCTATCTTGCTTCCGATAAGCGCGCAGATAAGTATGCAGATAGCCGCGCAGAGACACCCCAACAATTCATCTTTTGGCATCCATTTCAGGAACAAGAATGCATCACCACGCTCACTACATTGTTGGCAAAATTCTTTGCCTATCATGGCGACTATCGCGCATGGGAGATGATCCATGCCGACCAGAAGTCGCCCTCAACCGAGTCACTGATTGATGCCTTAGAGTCGATGCTTGCCAGGCAACCATTTTTGTATTGCTTTGAGGATTTCCACCTTGTCAAAGATGATATGGTGCTTGTCAACTTCATCAAGTATATTTGCAACGCTGTGACGCCCCAAGGACCTTGGGTGATTTTGAATTCGCAAACGTTGCCCGACTTTGTAGACTCAACTGGCTATCGTTCTTTGGGTGGGTTTACGGTAGAAGAGACCAAGCACTTTATTCGACTCTGTGGCATCGAGGAAGCCTTGCCCGATGCGCTTTATCAGAAAATCTACCACCAGACCGATGGTAACGCACGACTACTCACTCTTATCTGCAATGCCGCACCTTCGGCAGAAGCCATTGACACGATGGTCGGTCAGCTTATGACGGTGCGCGACATAAAACGCTTTCTTGTCAATGAGGTGCATAAAGCGTTGACCGATGATGAGCGTAGGGTGATGGAAGCGGTGGCTGCGTTGATGCACTATCCCAGCACTGAAGAGGCCATTGAGACCGTGTTGGGCGAGTCCGAGATTGAGGTCTGGGATATGCTGATTGGGTTAACCGAGCGCCATCTACTGACGGTTAGCGTTGAACATGCCAAGGATGTCTATGCACAAACCACACTGATCTATACATTTTATGCGGAGCGTACCCGACGCAATGTCTGGCGACATATGCATCACCTTGCGGCGGAATATTATGCCGAGGAGGAGATCGATCAATTTAAGGTTGCCTATCATTATTGTCACGCCAGTGACTTTGAAAAAGCCGCCTATGCCATTGTGGATGATGTGTGGGCGCATATCAATCAGGGTCGTGCCACTGCCCTCTATGCGCTTTTCCAAGAGATCAAGGAGAAACGTCTCTCAGCAGAACTACGCATCCGACTGCGGATTGCACAAGGCGATTTGAATATCTTTTTGCGCAATAGCGACGAAGCCCAGAGGCATTTTGAGGGCGCACTCAATCTATTACCAAGCTTGCCGGACACGCCGCTACAGCATGAACTAGAGGCACAGATATGTCGCGGCATGGGGGATATTTTTGACCGAGTTGATTATCCGCAAGCACTCACATGGTTCCAGAGCGGACTGGATGCGTTGGGGACACTCGATTCGCCCGAAAAGGCATACCTATTGATTTGCTTGGGGGATATCCATACGTATCTGGCGAACTATGAAGCGGCAAAGCAGGCGATAGAGCAGGGGTTGTCGTTATTGGCACCCAACCCTAGCCGTGTGAGAGCCAAAGGTCATATCTCTTTGGGCATTATTTATTGGTATCAAGGGGATTCTATGCGTAGCCATGCCGAGATGCAGCGTGGACTGGCAATCAGCGAGCAAACTCACGACCAATACATGGTGAGTGGCGCACTAATCAATCTTGGGGTACTACGCTTTATGGCAGGCGAACATAACGATGCCATTGCCATCATGGAGCAGGTACCGCCCCTGCTGGCCTCACTCAACAGCGCGATTAAACAGACAGATTTTGAGATTAATCTTGGCACCATGTACCTCTATATGGGCCAGCATGAAAAAGCACAACAGCATCTGGATCAATCTATACAAATTGCCCGACAGCGGGGGCTACAAATGGAGTTAACCGCTGCGTTGCATAGCTTGGTTGAGCTTGAAATGGCTAGAGGGAACGGCACAGATGACACTGGCAACACCAGCGATAGCTGTGTGCTTGACTATTTGGACGAAGCCGCCAGCTTGATTCAGATAACAGGTGCACAACAACTTTTGCCCGAAAACCACCGTCTATACGCCCAAGTCTATCTACGTCAAGACAACCGCGAGATGGCTCTGCACCATATCGAGCAGGCCATTCATGTTGCGAAGCAATTGGCGTTGTCAGATGAAATTGAGGTAAGCCTCGATCTGCATCGCCAGATTTTAAATGCTGATGCATAACTTATGCTCTAGGCCAATCCAAATCCATTGCTCATTCAAGCAATCTCAAGGGAAAAACAGTATGGATACACAACAACCAATCAACAAACAATCTAGAACAACATCTATTACACAGAGGATACAGCATTTTGCTGTGGCACTTGTGCTATGTCTGTGCCTCATTTTTGGCTTCCCTGCCACCCTCTGGGCAGATGTACCAGACTTACTATCACACTCGCTTATTGAGATAAACGGTATAACAAATAGTATTGCATGGGGGGATATGGATGGTGATGGCGACCTTGACTTTGCGATTGGCAACGACTTACGTCTCGCCAGTAATTCCGGTCGCATGAACCAAGTGTATAAAAATGATGGGCAGGGCAACTTTACTGCCCATAATGTGGGTACGGAAGAGCGTAAGACGTACAGTGTGGCATGGGGTGATATGGATGGCGATGGCGACCTTGACCTTGCTGTTGGGAATTTGGGCATGAACCAAGTGTATGAAAATGATGGGCAGGGTAACTTTACCGCCCATGACGTGGGGACGGAAGAACGTAACACATACAGCGTGGCATGGGGAGATATGGATGGTGATGGCGACCTTGACCTTGCTATTGGGAATTTGGGTATGAACCAAGTGTATGAAAATGATGGGCAGGGCAACTTTACTGCCTATGATTTGGGGACAGCAGCTAGTAACACATACAGTATGGCATGGGGAGATATGGATGGCGATGGCGACATTGATCTTGCTGTTGGGAATTTGGGTATGAACCAAGTGTATGAAAATGATGGACAGGGCAACTTTACTGCCCATGACTTGGGGACAGCAGAACATAACACGCAAAGTATCGCATGGGGAGATATGGACGGTGATGGTGACCTTGATCTTGCTATCGGCAACGGAACTCAGGATGCGAACCAGATTAACCAAGTGTACAAAAATGATGGGCTGGGCAACTTTACTGCTCATGATTTGGGAACAGAAGAACGTGTCACGCGAAATATTACATGGGGAGATATGGATGGCGATGGCGACCTTGACCTTGCTGTGAGCAATACCTACACACACCAAGTGTATGAAAATGATGGGCAGGGCGACTTTACCGCCCATGAATTGAAACAAGAATTCTATACTGTCGTGAGTGTGGCATGGGGAGATATGGATGGTGATGGCGACCTTGATCTTGCGACTGGCTATCAAAGCAGTAACCAAGTCTATAGAAATAAGGGTGTGTCTCGACACTATCACAATTTGACTGACCAAGGAAATCAGGATGACGCGCAGAATATGGCATGGGGAGATATGGACGGTGATGGCGACCTTGACCTTGCAGTTGGGAATGCGAGCATCAATCAAGTGGATGAAAATGACGGGCAAGGGAACTTTACTGTCCATGCCTTGGGGACAGAAGGCCGTGACACTCGGAGTGTGGCATGGGGAGATATGGATGGTGATGGCGACCTTGACCTTGCTGTTGGGAACTTGGGTATTAACCAAGTCTATGAAAATGATGGGCACGGAAATTTTATCGCCCATGACTTAGGGACAGAAGACCGTAGAACGCGCAGTGTGGCATGGGGAGATATGGATGGTGATGGCGACCTTGATCTTGCTGTTGGGAATTGGGGTATAAACCAAATCTATGAAAATGATGGACAAGGGAACTTTACTGCGCGTGACGTTTGGGCAGAAGAACGCATCACGTTTAGTAACAGTGTGGCATGGGGAGATATGGATGGTGATGGCGACCTTGACCTTGCTGTTGGGAATGGAAGCATTATCCCCCAAAACCAAGTCTATGAGAATGATGGACAAGGGAACTTTGCACCGCATGACTTGGGGACAGAAAGCAGTAACACTCGCAGTATCGCATGGGGAGATATGGATAGTGATGGCGACCTTGATCTTGCCGTTGGGAATGAAGGCATCAACCAAGTTTATGAAAATGATGGGCAAGGGAATTTGACACCGCATGACTTGGGGCAAGAATACTTTTATACGTACAGCGCAGTGTGGGGAGATATCGATGGCGATGACGACCTCGATCTTGCTGTTGGGAATATTGGCGTAAACCAAGTGTATCAAAATGATGGGAAAGGCACGTTTTCATCCTATGAATTAGGCAATATCGGGTCCCGCATCGAGAGCATTGCAATGAGCGATGCCAATGGCGATGATATCCTTGACCTTGCGATGATTCGTAGGACGATTGGAAGTACTGCTCAAAGCGTTTATATTGGGATGTCCAATCGAGCCTTATTAGAGACATCAACGTTTCGTATCCACCTAAACAGATTTAACGCCCATCGCGCTACCCACGTACCGCATCAGACATTGATGATGGAAGGTCCTGTTGTCTCCATTCCCTACACGCTAATCCATCCCGGTGAAACCCCTTTTGCCAGCATTGTTGTCGAGTATGCCACGACGCATGGTGGCGAATGGCGTCCCGCCATTGCAACGTCGGACACAATGACAATGGCTTTGGCGACCAGCGCATCGGGTGAGTCCCATATCTTTCACTGGGATACCTTTGCCAGTGGTTTCTTTGGGCAGTCCGATTCGGCTCAACTTCGTTTCCGTGCTATCATGCAGACGGGGGCAGATGCCAATGTCGCTGAGGGTAGTTATCGCTATCTCAACCATGCCCCAGGTCACATCCAACATGCGAGTGTCCACGCAACCACACGCCCCTTTCGTGTGCGTGGTACGCAAATTCGGACCATTGACCTAGAGAAGACAGAACCCGTCTCAAACACGCTCGTCTATCGCCTACCCAAGGGAGAGATTGGCGGTGCGTTGCCCTATGGTGGCCTAAACTCACCGCGATTGACCGATGGCAATGGGTATTTACAGGGCAGTGGCGAGATTGTGATTGGTGATACGTTGATGGCACTGCATCCGGTTGACCTGTATGGACCGCTGGCGACGGGTGTATCCACCCAGACCCTGCGGCTCTATCATACCAATATCCCCTACGGGGATTCAGCCACAGATAGTACAGCCACAGATAGTACAGCCACAGATAGTATATCCACAACAATTGATTCATTGGGCTATGTGGTCGCAGCGTCAGGTATCCAAACACTCACCGTCTCATCGACCAATACACTCATGTTGGTGGATTTAACCATTGCCCTCGAGTGGGATGCGCGTCAGGATACGGCCTACTTAGAACGGCTGACCTTTGACCTTGAACGCACCTCCGAACTGCTCTATGATTGGAGCAACGGGCAAGCAGCACTGGGGAACCTCACCATCTATCATGATGGCCTCAATGTCATGCGTGAGGATGGCTTCCAACCTTGGCAACATGCTGATGTCCGTCTCTATGCGACCAACCGTCTACGCCCTAGTGCCAATGTCGGTGGGGTGGTCTCTATGCTTGTAACAGATACAGTTAAGGTAAACACAGCTAAGGCGGGTACACATAGCCATCGTGCAGACATCCAAGCATCAAAGGTCGTGACCTACACGACGGGGCAAATCCGTATGGGGGCACTCTGGAATCGCTTTGGCAATGCCGATGATGGACAAAATGCTGAAGATTGGGCGCGCACCCTAGCGCATGAGTTGGGGCACTATCTCTTTTTCTTGGATGATAACTATTTGGGAAAGGATGCAGATAAGCGCATGACTTTTGTTGAAGGCTGTCCAGGGGTGATGTCTGACCCTTATCGTGATGATGATGGCAGCGGCTATGATGAGTTCCATCCCGATAGCGCAACATGGGCAGATGCCTGTGGTGATACGCTGTCGCATCACCAACATGGTCGGGCAGATTGGGCCACCATCCAACACTTTTATCCTTGGTTCCATGCACCCAATCCCAATGATGAGAACCATGATCATCATCACGGCCCGGACAGCGTGCCACTCAAGGTTACACAGGTGCAGTTTGTCGCCCCCATCACACCGACCGCCGCCCTCGTCACACCCATTTTTCACATGACCGATGGCACAACCTCAGAACGCTATATCGCTGGTCGCCATGCCCGTGCCATCCTTTTCCAAGAGGACAAGCTGATTGATGTCGGGCGTCCTACGCTTGACCGTATACGGGCACGGGGGGCGCGGGTCGGCTTAGACGAGGATAACCAAGACCGTCTTTGTGTCTTTGAACCAAAGGCCACTAGACTGGGTTGTATCGAAATTGAGACGGGCAGCGAGTCAATTGCGATGGTGGAGAAACCTACATGGACACCGGACATTATCCTCTCGCCTGTCACCTCCACCACGATTGACATCGCTGTTACCAATACCTTCAGCAATGTGACCGCCAGTGAAAACCTTATGGCAAGAGTCTATCCGGTCGCACAGAATGCCCCCGCCCCCATCGGTCTGTCCTGGGATGAAGCAATGCAGACCTACAATGGTCGTTTTATACTGGACGAACCAGCCTTTGAACTCTATGTTCACCTGTGGGTCGATGAAAACCATCCACGCCGTGAAGCCATTGCAGACTATACGATTGGTGGCAATCCTGGCTTCATCATGAGTTACGGCTTCATCATGAGTTACGGCTTCATCATGAGTTATGTGCCCGTTAGTTCCTCAGATGGGCAGGCGATGATCATTGGCGACCTCGTCTTTGATGCCGGTCAATTCTTTGCCCTACAATCAACCTCTGTGGTCCCAAGCCCACCTAGCTGGACAACGGTGGTGGGACAGGCATATCGCCTTGTCACCTCACCCGACGCGCCCAGCGTAGAGGGGGGCTATATCAGTCTTAGCTATCTGGGGCGTGACATTGCCGATGACAAAGAAGATCTGCTGCGCATCTACTTCCGTCCCGATACGCAGGAGGGTAGCCAGGGCCAAGCAGAGACAGCATGGCAACCGTTGGAGACAGCGGTCAACCTCTATCACAATTCTACCGTTGCACCTGCACAGGGCAAAGGCATCTATGCGCTCATGTACAGCATCGAAGTGCCGTTGACCCATGCGGGCTGGAACCTAATCTCCTATCCCATTCGCGACACACGATCTGTGACAGAAGCACTGGCCTCGCTACAGGGATCAGTGGGAGCCGTCTATGGGTATGATGCAGCCACACCGGACGATCCTTGGCGGGTCTATGCCCCCTATGTGCCAGACTATGTGAATTCACTGCATAAACTCGAATTTGGGCAAGGCTATTGGATCAGCGTCACCCACCCAATCACCCTCTATCTACGCGATGCGGATGGGGTAGATAGCCGATCAGGAAATCATATAAAACAGGTAATGCCTTTTGCCCCACCAGCGACTTTCTATGGACCCATCAATCTGCTACCAGGGTCGTCGTCAGGGTCATCATCAATGGTCGGTGCAGCGATTCAGGCAACCATCAACGGTGTGCGCTGTGGGCAGTCACAGACACAGATGGTTGATGGACAGCTTGTCTATGTCGTGCATATCAACGCCGACAGTGGCGACGGCTGTGGTCGTATCGGTGACATGGTTTCGCTTCATGTGGATGGGGACACGATTCATACGGGTCTTGAATGGCAGAATGCGCGTGTTGTTGAATATCGGGTAACTCAAACGACCGTTATGTCTACTCCAGTGCCAACGGCTACATCTATGCCGACACCCATTGCTATGTCTACGCCGACGGCTACGTTTACACCGATACCCACTGCTACGTTTACACCAACTGCCACATCTACACTGACACCGACTGCTACGTTTACGCCGACGCTCACTGCTACATCTACGCCGACGCCAACAGAGACACCGACACCACAACCAATAGAGACATCAACACCACTGCCAACAATAACACCCGTGCCTACCCCCACATCAGTGTCTACCCCCACACCCGATCCCGTTCTGGCGACAACACCAAGGCCTGGTGTGAATCTTGTGATTAACGCGTCGGATAACACGATTTTGGTGAGCGGTACACGGACAAACATTTCCGTAGTCATTCAGCATGTTTCGCCACAAACAGCACCAATCTGCCTGGTCGTCTTCAATGGCTTTGTCTTTATGGGAAGTTCTGATGGCTTCTTCTGGTTCGATATTCCGCTAGGGGTCTCAGCGGCCAGTATGACACAGGAAGAGCGTCAGCCTTGTACAGAAGACAGCGAGCAGTGTGGGCTAGACCTGCGTGATCTATCTGATGAGACGTTGAGTTCTGTGGTAGAACATGGTGCGCCACTAGACTTAGCAGTGACAGATGGCATTGAGGCGGGCGATAAGATTTCTCTAGGGGCATCGCTTGTGGATGAAAATCTGGTGGTGATGCCAAGCGAAGAAGAGGTACAAGTTGAGATAACCCTTGAGATTGAGGCTGGTGTGCCGTTGGCCGAACAAGCCGAAGAGATGATTGTGCTTGGCCCGCAGCCAACATCAACGCCAACACCGACCGCGACGCCCACGACAACGTTGAGTCCCAGTGTGACACCTCAACCAACGTCTACACCAACACCCACATCGAGGCCAACGGCAACGGTGATACCAACATCAACGGCGACATCAACACCAGTGTTCACGGCTACGCCAACGCTGACTGCCGTGCCTGAACCAGTGGGCGGTTTGTCCACAGAATCAACACCGGAGCCGACGAGCGTACCACCCATCGTACAGGGAGATGGGCATGTGACATTCTTACCATTTGTTACTGTGCCAAATATCAGCCGATAAAGGGTATTGGGAAGAACACAAGGAGTTTAGGTTAAGGTCAATGGATAAAAATATAATAGTGAACGATAGCAATGATTGAGAATATCTGCGCTCCGTCCCTATCCGCGTCAGAAAATACAGACGCGGATAGGGACGGAACGCAGATGAGAATCGTTAAACCTGCTATTGATCGTTACATAATTTATTACGTCATTATAGACTTATTTCTGAGTGGATTGGCTACAACTGAAAAATACGAAACCCCTTATTCCCAAAACAATAAATCACAAACAGCTCAACCTTTGCCTCTGGATATTCCTGCTCCAGTCCCCTAGCATAGCCCATCAATTGCGCTTTATCATTATCCCGCAGCGTAAACTCATCAATCTTGATGCTATCTTCTTTCACCTTGCTATTGGAGAAATACTTGAACTCAATCACCCAACGCATCCCTGCAAACACTTCATGATATTTGCCCACAAATTCAAGGTCGCTTTTGCCCTCTGGATAGGAGCGTTCCACATTCCATGTAAACCAAGGCGAGAGGTGCATACTGCATAGCTGAAAAAAAGTGGAGCGGTAGAAATTCTCGTTGACCTGTTGAAAGACCGCTTCGGGAAATTGTTTGATATAGAGTTCCCAATAGTCGGCAAACAGACGTGCCATATCAGGACGGTTGACAAAGGACTGCATCATTTCGGCGTAGTGCGTCGAAACATCAATGTTGTGGATTTGGTTAAAATATTGAATAAATATCTGTTTTGTATTGAGGTTGGGCAAACAGAGATAAAAGCGGTCCCGTTTGGTTAAGAGTCCCAGATAGAAAAAGGAGATAGGATAAAAGTCCTTTTGGAAAAATTGGTGCATATCAAACTTGGATACCAAGAAATTCCGGTTGTAGGCGAGACGATTTTTCCAAAAGGACTTTTATCCTATCTCCTTTTTCTATCTGGGACTCTTAACCAAACGGGACCGCTTTTATCTCTGTTTGCCCAACCTCAAT
>JBCCFC010000200.1:0-14067 GCA_039029935.1 Chloroflexota bacterium | reverse complement strand
CGCGGATTGGCCTCGACGCTAATCCGTGATCCCAAAATCAGCGACCCTACTTTTCTATGTAATTGTTCAGCCCCCCTGTCGGTTGTGCCTGTCGAAACCGCCCCCCCTTCGACAGGCTCAGGGGTCTGAATGGTTACTTTTCTATTCAACCAAGTCTCGATACATACACATAATAGGCTCCGCAGATCGTCTGCTTGCGTTCATCATCAAACCACGTGTGCAGTAATGTCGGTCCAGCATCGAGAGGCAAGGTAAAGACGGCAGATTCATCACCCGATTCGATGGCTTGTGTGTGTTGTTCTCGCGCAATCATGAGACGCGCTTGGGCAATGGGCAGCGCAAATCCCTCTTCAACAAATCCATCGGTCAACTGTTTGGCGGGGCTGGCCTCGGTCAGGTGGAGTTGACTCTCGCACGGCCATCGTCGTAGTTCAAAACGATAGGTTCCGGTGCGCTCAACCTGCAAGTGCCAATAGCTATTCTTGCGTTCACCGATGCGGACCTGTCGTTGCTGATCGACAAACACATCACGCCATTCACAGGCTGTGAGCATCATGGGGTTCTCTTCGTCACTGCCGATGATGATGCGCTGGAACTCATTGGCTGTGGGTTCGACCTCAGCCCACCACGCATCCAGTGCTTCTTCCATATATCTGGCGATCTCAGGATGGTCGTCGATCACGTTCTCTTCTTGTGCCGGATCGCTGTCAAGGTTATAGAGTGCTGTGTTTTCGAGCAGCCGCCACCGTTGCCAGAGGACAGCCGCCCCCTCACGCCGAATGACCGACGGCGCGTCCGGTGTTGGATAATCGAAACGTGGCATTCGACTATAGTTGATGGCGATGAGACGATCCGTTGGGACGGACTCTTCACCACGTAGCACATTGGCGAGGCTGATGCCATCATAGGCGGGGGTGTCATTCTGTTGCAGACCACAAAGGTCGATCAGCGTTGGCAGAACATCCTGCACTTGAGTCAAGCCATCCACATCCCGTGCCTCGCCCAAATTACCGTCCGGCCAGTGGATAAAGAAGGGGACGCGGTGTCCCCCTTCCCATAATGTAACCTTGCCACCGCGCATCCCCGCATTATAGTATTGGGGGCCAAAGGTGCTACCATTGTCGGTCATAAAAATCAGTATTGTATCGCGGTCAATCTGCTGTTGGCGCAAAAAGTCTCGCAGTTGTCCCACGTAGGTGTCCAGATTACGGATCATGGCGAGAAAGCGGATGATGTTCTGGCGCAGTTCTGGGGTTAAATCAGGCCAGAGATGATCATTCTCCGCAAAAACGGCTTCGATGGCTTCACGATCTTCGGCAGGAACCCACAACGGCGCATGGGGTGCATTGGTTGGCAGGAAAGCCAAGAATGGTTCATTGTCCTCCGCTTGCGCCTGCATCCAATTCATCGCCTCACGGAAGAAGACTTCGGTACAATAGCCTTCATAACGTTCCCGCGTGCCATTGTGACAGTAGGTGTCGTCAAAATAATCGTTTTCCCAATAATCAGGGACGGAGTTGATGTGTGAGGAGGGAAACCATAGACTCTCCTCAAAACCACGATCCTGTGGCCGATAGGGGTAATTATCCCCCAAATGCCATTTGCCAAACAGCCCCGTTCGATAGCCGTTGGCTTGGAATAGATCGGCCATTGTGGGCAAATCAGCGCGGAGCAGTGTGCGACCACTACTGACATTCACGGCCCCATTACGCGCCGCATCCAGCCCCGTGAGCAACTGCCCGCGTGTGGGCGTACACATGGGTGCTGCATGAAAATCGGTTAAGCGGACACTCTGCTCATGCAGCTGGTCCAGATTGGGTGTTTGAGCGACCGGATTGCCATGACAGGCGAGGTCGCCATACCCTTGGTCATCTGTGATGATGATAATGACATTGGGCTTTGTGGTTGGCATGTGTTTTCTCCTTTGACTTCTCTTTAACGAACATTGGGCATGGTTCATATGGTAACAAGAGAGGGTAACAAATCCACGTTCAGTTAGCACGCCCTCGTGCGGGTTATACCAGTGTAGAGCCAGCACGAGGCGTGCCTACTGAACGGTTACGATTGTTACCCTCTCTTGAACCATGCCGTAATTTCAATGGGTATTTTATTTTTTTGAATGGCCTTATATCCGTGCCGGAACGAGAATTTTATGCTGGTCCTTATTACCCCGCACCGCCAGTGCATCCTGATAGCTGACAATAAACGAGCGTCGATTGTGTGCTGTCCGATTTGCCAGAGAACGATGCCATGTCAACGCATGAAAGAGGATGATCGATCCTGCTGGCACGGGACAAGGCACAGCCCCTTCAATTGTCTCTGTGCCATCTTTGAACGCCAGGTTGCAGATACCCGTTTTCATATTGGCGAAGTTCTGCAACCCATGCTTATGGCTACCGGGTACAACCCAAAGACAGGCCATGTCTTCGGATGTGTCTTGCAATGGCATCCAAATCGACATGCGTGTATCGCTATCAGAATTCTGCCGATAGTAGGCGTCATCCTGATGCCAATGGCAGATTGCCTCATCAAACGGCGGTTTCTCGACCATCTTCGCCGAATAGATGGCGACACCGGGCTGAACGACATCCTCCACCAATGCCAGAATGCGCGGGTCTTCACACATGGCCTTGGTCAACGGGGAACGCAACCCCAAACGCAACATAAAGTTCTTCTTCATGTCCACCGAGGTCGTGCCATGTGCATCGGTTTCTCTGGCCGCTTTTTCCTCTCTGAGCCGAGAAATTTCTGCATCAATCTCAGCCAGTTCATCCACGGGGAATACATCATCAACCTGGATGTAGCCATCTTGTTGGTATTGTTGAATCTCTTGTTGTGTTAGTTTTCGCATATACGGACCTTTCTTGTATATACTCCATACATTCGTATCAAGAAAACAGATACGAGTCCTATCATTGTGCCAGAGATAATATGCATTGACAAGTCGTGTTCAATCCACTATACTCACGCCAAGTATCAATCATGATTGCGCAAAACCCATTGATGGTGTAGGACACCATCTCAATCCATATACACAAACTATGACAGAAACATATCCAACTCAACCAGACAATCCAGCAAGTGCCATATCAGCAAGCAATGTCAGCCATAGCCAAAATGTTGCTGTTGGCACAAACATCTACATGAATGCCCAACCACCGACGATTGACCCTGCTGACAAGCAGAACCAGAAGAATCACGCCGTCCTGCGCCAAGCCGTCAACCGCTTCTGGGTGCATGGCGTCCTTAAACACTCACTCTACAACGAAGCGCGTATCCGGCTTGGCCTCAGCCAACGCACCGATGCGGTCAACCAGCCGTGGGATTTGATTTTGCAGCGACCAGATGAAGCTGACCGTCTCATCAATGAAAACAGTGAGTTGATCGACATTTATGATGAGATGGGTGGGCAAATGCTCATCCTCGGCTCGCCCGGATCGGGAAAAACGACGACGCTGCTTATGTTGGCTGAATCGCTGTTGACCCGCGCTGAACAGAATCCAGAGTATCCCACACCTGTTGTTTTTAACCTCTCGTCATGGCGTGAGTGGTACGCCCGTTAACAGTGGCTCAGATTGAGGAGTATCTTACAGGGTTAGGGACACTGCGGGTGGCACTTGCAAAAGCTTTAGAGTCCAATGACGAATTGTATGAACTTGCACAGACGCCTGTGATGTTGAGCGTGATGACCTTTTCCTACGAAAAGTCGGTGGTGGTTACGTCTTCGTCCACCGCATGCTCATGGAACACATCGCTGCGCTGACGGATGAGGATATCGAACGGTTGACAGCGCACGTCACAAATAAACATAGAGCGTAGAGGGTATTTACATGGCATCATACTTTCAAGATGATACTAGAGAGAGCGAGATGATTCGTCTCTTTGAACTCACCAAAGATAAGGAAGAAGGGCGTTCTGGTGTTGATGCATTTCTAGAAATTGGGGATACAAGAATTTCTTTTGAGTTAAAGACAACGTCCAAGGGCTCTGTCACAACCGTTCGCGACTTTGGTCCAGACCATATTCAAAAATGGCAAAACTTGCACTGGTTATTTGGCTTCTTCAATGACAATGCTGTTGTCTACAAGTATGGTAGTCCTGCAATGATGTACCCTTGGATTGCAGAAAAGAAGCAGTATATTAGCACCAATTTTTGGTTGGCGACCCTATTACCGGAAAAGTTAACGCTGTCAGATTTGTACCACATTTGTGGTGAGAAATTGGTGTATACGTATGATGATGCACGGGCGATTCAGAAAAATCAATACAACAAAAGCCACTATATCTCATTACAAGATGTCGAAGATGGGTATTCACCAACCAGAATGCTAGAAATCTTATCCGATAGAGCCAAGTATCTGATTGAACGAGGGAGTACACTGAATAATCCGCATATTCCTGCTCGATATTTTGAGGGATGGGAAGAAATCACGCAGAATCACGCCAAGCGGCTACGAGAACTGGTTGAAGCATATTTAGCCGCTCATTCATGACAAAGCATCAGCAACGACTTTTGCGACTTGATATGCAACAGGGGGGGCAACAGAATTCCCAATCTGTCCTAACTTTTGATAAACCGCACCTGCAAATTGCCACTGTTCGGGGAATCCTTGTAGCAATCCACAGTCCTGCACCGAAAGCCGAAAGTGGTTATCCTTGGCAGGAAATGCGGAGGCTTTCTCCCGTGTGGATTGTACACCGTTTGGCCAAATTTTCATGGCCGCCCACGCTTTCTGTCCAGCCGTGCTATTCAAGACCGACGTTGTATTCCGTTTGCCTGTAAACCCGCTTCTGAGTGTGGGGGCCAAACTGTCAAATCCAATATCTTCTAAACCAAGCGCAGCGCGCACACCCATTGTTTTGGCCTGGTTGCGTGGGAAGAGTTCGAGTCTATACTCATTGTAAGAATCACCGTTTGAGGCTGCTGCCATCAGATGTCCCCATGTATGGGTTGCTTCGGGTATACAGAACCTTGTCAAATATGTTCTGTCACGAAAACCTACAAAGATCACACGTCGTCGAATTTGTGGGACACCAAAATCGGCTGCATTCATCTCAAACATCTGAATGTTATAATCACGGAGTTCATCATAGATATATCGCTGAACAAACCCTCTAAATTTAGGGCTTCTGATCCCCAGCACATTTTCGGCAACAAAGGCTCTTGGCTGAATTGTGTTGATAGCACGATTAAACTCGCCCCACATGTTACGTGGGTCGTCGTGTCCTTTCTGTTGACCCGCAACCGAAAAGGGTTGGCAAGGTGGGCCACCATGAATAACATCCACCTTGTTTTTATAGCAACGCCAATCAACCTGGGTCACATCACCCTTTTCGGGTCCAGCAAAGATATGCCATGTAGGACGATTCTGTTTGAATGTCTCACCACAAATCGGGATCAATTCATAGGCCGCTTGGTGCGTGTATCCAGCACGGTCAAAGCCCAAATCCAAGCCACCACCGCCACTAAACAAACTGAGACAACGCAAATGGTTGGAAGGTAGTTGTTGCATCAGTTGATTGGGGGAGAATTTTGGTGTGTTCACAGTATGAGCCGATTGCAACAGCCCTTGTTCAGCCGCAAGCTTGGCAAGCCGAGATTGTTGTGAAATTCTTCGATACTCATCTCGTCTCGATTCAGTGATATCATACGTTTTTTGGGGAACATTTTTATAGACAGATGCTTCTCGTACACGTCCCACAGTCAAGCACACTCCTATGATTTATTTGGCAAAAAAGGCCTGCGTATTCGTAGTAGAATAGCACATCATTTCTTGCGTGTCAAATGTCAAATAAAGCCGGATTGACATGTCTACTTGAATGAGTACAATGATAACAGTCGGCTGTATAGGAATAGCGATTATTTAACTTACACACGTTCAGTGAGCACGCCCCGTGCGGCTCTCATCCAAACGGGTAAGTTATTTAATTGCCATTCCATAGTATGACATAATCCAAAATAAGCAATTAGTCAAATGAAACTCAAACGAGGGGAAAACCAATGGAAAATGCCGTAATAGCCTTTGGCAATCCAGCAGAAAATTTCGCAATCAACATCTGCCTTGCCAACGTGGAGGGGCAGATCGTCCAACAGTTAACCGACGGGAACAGCCGTGATTGGTTCCCCGCGTGGTCGCCTGATGGACAGTCCATCGCCTATACATCCGATAAGAACAGTACGCTACGCTTTTATGGCCTTGACATGACGGATTATTCGCTTACTGAATTGCCAAACGCTGAAGCCGCAGCCACGCACTATCCAGACCGAAAGCTCCACCCAATGCGCAATGGCACGGCCCAAGTATGGATCATGGATGTGGATGGCTCTAACCAGCGACCGTTGACCAGTGACGGTGGGAATGCGCACCCCGCGTGGTCGCCAGATGGATCGACCATTGCCTTCAACTCAACACGCACAGGCCAATTGGAACTCTTCCTGATGGATGCCGATGGCAGCAATCAGCGTCAGTTGACACACAGCACGGGTGAAGCTCCTGGCCCCTTTGAGAACCTCCGCCACATCGAACTGTTGATGCATTCGCTCTATGCCCCCGATGTCCTTGGACCCACCAACATCTTCCCCACATGGTCGCCGGATGGCAAGCAAATTGCGTTTTGTTCGATTGCGCAAGAGAGCTATGCGATTTGGGTGATGGATGCAGATGGCGGTAATCTGACCAAGCTTACCGATGCCAATGAGGATGAACGCCCACAGGCCAACTGCCCCTTTTGGTCCCCAACCGGCAACCAGATTGCCTATTGGTCTGGCGTAAACGTTGGCCCCGGCTCGATCTGGGTGATGGATGCAGATGGGCGCAATCGCAGGCAGGTTTCGGACGAGCCAGCCAATTCCATTTGTGATGAGCCATCGTGGTCCGCTGACGGACGCCAAATTCTCTACACAACCAATCGACGGGATGAGCGCAACGGATTGCAGAGTGCGGTTTGGATTGCCGATCCTGACGGCTCAAACCAGCGACCGCTCATCAACGGTGCAATTCCGGGATTCAATCGGGCATCATGGAAACGGGAGATAAAATAATGATTATTGATACACACGTCCATGTTTGGGAAATCGATCCACCCCGCTACCCTATTGGTCCGACTGCACCCAGTTGGACCGCGCTGCCCGATGAACCCGGAACAGCGGATGAACTGCTAGCCGAAATGGATGAACACGGAGTCGATTGGGCCGTTCTCGTGCAGACCAGTTGGTCTACATGGGACAATGGTTATATGGCCGACTCGGTACTGCGCTTTCCCAACCGCTTTATTGGTCATGGCCTCATTGACCCGCAAGATGCAGACAACGCAACCCAGGCGCGTTATTGGGTGCAGGAGCGCGGGTTGGCGGGCTTTCGCTTTCATCCAATGTACTATGCAGGCGAGGAGATTCTCTTGACACCACAAAATGGCCCACTCTGGGAGGAGATTGCCGCGCTTGATGTGGTCATCCAATTTCATCTACGCGCCGAACATGCCAACCAAGTGGCTGTCCTTGCCCAACGGTATCCGCATCTACGCTTGATATTGGATCACATGGGCTATCCACAGGTGGGTGAATCCTCATCTGCGTTTCAGCCCATTGTTGACTTAGCCCAATATGACAACGTATATTTTAAGCTCTCGGATGTTGCAGGCCATTCACAGCAAGCCTATCCCTACACCGATGTCCACCCCTTTATTCAGATGTTGCTCAATGCCTTTGGGTCAGAGCGTACCATCTGGGGAACGGGATATCCGGGGCATCATCGTATCAAACATAACTGGCCTACGTTGGCAGATGAATTACGGTTGATTCAGGAGGGATTGCCCTTTTTATCAGCGTTGGATCGCGAACGGATTTTGGGTGGGACAGCCCAACAGATTTGGCAGCTAGCATAATTTGATTATTCAGCAAGTATCGAGGCATATTACATTTTTTTCTAAAATCTTAACCAGTTTCAAGTATAAGGAGCATCACATGAGCGAATACATTCCAAGCCCTACCAAGTGGGTAGCAGATCAGGTTGCGTTGTATGAAAGCAGCGGCGGCACAGAGGGCAACACCTTGCGCGATACAGGAATGCCCGTCATCATTGTCACCAATCGCGGTCATAAAACAGGCGCAATCCGCAAGACACCGCTGATGCGCGTTGCGGATGGAGGCAATTATGTGCTTGTGGCCTCACAGGGCGGCGCACCCAAGCACCCATTTTGGTATCACAATTTGAAAGCGGATCCGAATGTCGAGATTCGCGACAAGACAGAGGTCATGCCCATGCGGGTGCGCGAGGTCGAAGAATCCGCTGAACGGCAACGGTTGTGGGCGATTGCCGTCGAAGCGTATCCACCCTATCAGGATTATCAAGACAAAGCGGGACGGGTCATCCCTGTTTTTGTTGCGGAGCCTGTGGGGTAAACCTGTATTCCTGGAAGAAACAAAAGATATAAAAAAGGCGTTACTTCTGTGTAATTACTGTTTCTTTGGCGTTTATCTACATCGTAGTCAACATTGATAATACATTATTGCCAATACATTATTGCCAATACATTATTGCCAATACATTATTGCCAATACATTTATTAGAATGATTTGTAAATATACGTTAACAGGAGGTATAACGCATGGCAGAAGTAAAACCAGAAGCATATCCATCTTTGTATGATCGATTGGGCGGCATCTATCCCATCGCAGCAGTCGTTGATGATTTTATCGAGCGCATCATGGCAGACCCAATTTTGGCCGCAAATCCGTTGATTGACGAGGCGCATGAACGGATTACGTCAGCAGGGTTTAAGTACTATGTGACAGAATTTGTCTGTTCCGTGATTGGGGGACCACAACAATATACGGGACGCTCTATGGTTGATTCACACGCCCATCTCAAAATTACTAGCAAGGAATGGGATGCGTTTGTGTTCGACTTTGAGCAGTCGTTGTACAAATTCAGCATACCAGCCAGAGAGCGTGATGAGCTGGTTGCCTTGATGGGTAGTCTCGAAGGCGAAATCGTCACAGCAGAAGAAGGGTAGAGACACGTATGGATCGTATCGTCCGCAAGCTAAAATTTGATGGCACAATCAAATCGGAATGGGAAGGAATTCTTCTCCCTGATTTAATGGATGATTGGGTGGTTGTACTACACCACCCAGACTACCATCATAAGTATGTGGACGATACGATTCTGCAAGCCGACCAATACTTTGTACATTGTCATGGGTTGACCCTCGAAAACCCGTTGACGGTGCTGCTCCAATATGACCAAACGGGTCGATTTTTGGAGGCGAAGTGTGATGCCGCACTGCCAACACACAATAATTCATATCATATTGTATTTGTTGACTTGGATTTGGACCTCATTGTGGATATGGATGAAACAGGATCGCTTTCATACACATTGCGTGATGAGGATGACTTTGAGCATAACTGTATACACATGGACTATCCCGATGGTGTTGTTGAACTAGCTTATAGAGGCATTTCGTTGGCACGTAAACTGGTCGAGACACGGCAGTTTCCCTTTGATCAACGCTTTGTCCCACAGTTTGATGACAAGTTTATGTTTAACATCGCGTAGAGGTGGTGCAGACAACAACTTAAAAAAAAGAACATAATAGAGGCAAACATCATGGGCATCTTAAGTGGGAAAACAGCCATCGTCACAGGTGGTGGTCGAGGCATCGGACGTGGCATCGTGTTGGAGTTGGCAAAGGAAGACTGCGATATTGTTATTGCGGATATCGATCTTGACAACGCAGAGCAGACGGTGGCAGAGGTTCGTGCGTTGGGACGAGTAGCAACCGTGATAGAGGTGAATGTTGCGCAGGAAACATCGGTGGCCGCAGGCGTGTCACAGGCCATTGCCGCGCATGGACACATTGACATCGTGGTCAACAACGCGGGTGTGGTCGGCGACCATGTTGGTGACGAAATTGACCTGCGCGATTGGGACATGTGTTATGAGGTCAATCTCAAAGGCATCTGGATCATGAGCAAGGCGGTGCTTACGCATTTTCAGTCGCATGGCGGTGGCAAAATTGTCAACATCGCCTCAATTGCAGGGCGCATTGGCTCACCCAAGATACCGCATTATGCCGCCTCCAAGTCAGGTGCCATCAGCCTGACGCAATCGCTGGCAAAGGAGTGGGGCAAGTACAATATCAATGTCAACGCCATCTGCCCAGGTCTGTTGTGGACCGATATTTGGCGGCAGTTGGAGAGTGGGTTTTCTGGCGATTCATCTGGAGAGTCAGCAGAGCGACGCCAAATTTTTGACAGGATGATTGCGACAAGCTGTCCATTGGGGCGTGAACAGACGCCGGAAGATGTGGGCATGGCGGTGGCGTTTTTGGCGTCGGATCGGGCACGCAATATTACGGGGCAGGCGTTGAATGTGGATGGTGGGATTGAGATGGATTAAGGAATCAATTCACTGTAGGTGGCTTCCGCGTCTCCCACCCCTCCTCAAACAGGCGCAAAAAATTCCGCTCACCATAAGGATGCTTCATCGCCTCTTCTTCATTCAACTCAACACCCCATCCTGGCGTGTCTGGCACGGTGATAAATCCATTCTCGACGCGCGGAACGCCCGTCAACACATCCCATGTCCAAGGCTCCAGCGAATCGTCAAAGTTTTCGTGGATGAGAAAGTTAGGGATGGAGGCGTGTAGGTGGGCGTTGATGGCTGTGCCGAGCGGACTCTGCGCTTGGTGACAGGCAACGAGTGCGGTGTAGGCTTCGGCAACGGCAAAGGATTTGCGGGCGAGCGATGTGCCCAGACGCATGGGTTCGGGCTGCACAATGTCGATGATACGGTGGGAGAGCAGGTCGGCAAACTGACGCAGTTCGCGGAAACCTTCGCCCAGCACAACGGGAATGTCAATGGCTTTGGCGACTTCAATATGACCTTTTAGGTCAAAGGTGCGCACAGGTGTCTCCATCCACATCGGTTCAAACTCGGACAGCTTGCGCCCCAAACGAATGGCGTTGGTCACAGTAAAACGGTCATGCGCCTCAATCAGGATATCGACATCGTCGCCGACCGCATCACGCACGGCGCGTACAATCTGTACCGACAATCGCTCACTCTCTTTGGTGATCTGCTGATAGGCCCCACCAAAAGGGTCAAACTTGAGCGCGGTGTAGCCCTTGGCAACCATCTTAGCTGCGGCCTCGGCAAAGAAATCAGGGTCACGCGGCCCTTGATACCAGCCGTTGCCATAGACACGCAACTCATCACGATGTTTGCCCCCAAACAACTTCCACGCAGGTACACCCAAACTCTTGCCCAGAATGTCCCAACATGCCTGTTCAATTGCACTGATGCCCGTCGAATTGCCCAGGTAGCGAGCCTTGTACATCTTGAGCCAGAGTCGTTCTGGTTGCAATGGGTCCTCACCGATGATATGGGGACGCAGTTCGGCTACATCCCCCTCGGCTGGCTTGGTGGATAACCCCATTGTGGCCTCGCCCAGTCCCGTGATGCCCTCGTCGGTGTAGAGTTTGACAAAGACCCAGTTTTTCCACGGGTTGCCAACAATGAATGTTTTGATGTCTGTGATTTTCATAGTTTAATTTCCTATCAGATTGGTCAAATCGACTTCTCTATCTGTTCTACAATACCTTGCTTACATGGTCAGCACTTTGACCCACTCTGTAATGAGCTCAATATGTTGCGGTAACCAATGCGTTGTCATGGGGAACTCGGCATCCGCTCCGGTTTCCGATTCCAAGAAAATATGGCTGCATTTAGGCAACACATGAACAGTAAAATCATCATGCCCACTCGTTTGCAATGCCTCTTCCATCAACGCCCGATTTTCTTCATAAGGGACAACGGTGTCAGCCTCTCCAAAGATTGCCAAGATGGGACAGGTGACTTTCTGCAAGATGGGCAGTGGGTCGTTGAGCATGGACTTTCGCCGTCCTGCAAGACTCTCTGGTGCGGGTGGATTCTCCAGTGGCCACGCAAACTTTGCCCACAGAGACTGTCGCCCTTTTGCCAATGACTGCTGAAATTTATCCCACCGTTCGCCTGTACATAGCACATGGTTAAACAGTGAGATATGCGCAACGGCCTCTGCGATTTCAGCCTCGGGGAAGCCGCTGGCGCGCATGGTATATTCGACGTTGAGTTCATTCTGGCGCGCAATGGTGATGACCGGACTGACGAGCAGCACCGTAAAGGCAACGCTAGTGGAGCGAGCAGCAGCAATGGGGATAATCCACCCCGCTTGGCTTGCACCACACAGCCCAATTTGGTCGGGGTTGATGGATGGGTGAGATTGTAGCAATTGGATACCCGCCAAGGCATCATAGGCTAAATCTTCATAGGAACTGCTCCACTCACCCGTCGATCCCCCTGTACCTCGTTTGTCATAAATGAGCGTGGCAATGCCCTGTTGTGCAAAGGCATCGGCATAGAGACGCACCATATGGCGTGTCTGTGCGCCAGAGCCATGGACCATGACAATAGCAGGGTGTTTGCCCAAGGCGGTCGGACAGATGAGCGTTCCTGCCAACGAGATATCACCATTGGTAAAGTGGACATCCTCTTCAATCATGGTGATTTTGGGTGCGACTGTAGAGGACCCACCTTCTGGTTGCCAATGCATCCTTGTGACATCGCCTGTGATTTCGTCTGATAAAAACTGAATACGGACATCGGTTTCGATAGGAATGAATAGACGACGCCCTGAGAAATACCTGCCATCCGACTGTGCCCATAGCGCACCAATACGTCGGGATTTGAAATCATAGTAGACGGATACAGGTGCGCCCGTCATATTGCCAATAAAAATTGTGTGGTCGGATGCAAGTTGATACAATCCCATGTATCGCGACGGAAAGGCAAAGTCGCGCACAGCTACTGGCATGAGTTGGAAAGTTGTCTCGATGGGTTCACTTGTCACCGTCCCCGTGATAGTGCCTTCACCGAGTATCCCTTGAAAGGCAAATATATCTCCAGCAACAGTTACGGCAAAGCGTATCGTTTTCGCATCAATCGACAAGTCATTTGGGGTTAATCCCATCTGACCATTCAGCGGTATGTCTACCGTAAGGATTGTGCTATCACCCGCCTCGATTTCATCCGCATTCCCTGGCTTGGCAATGCTCACCTGCATAAATTGCCAGTGTTCGTCGGTATCGTTAAAACCACCCACCCAATGTCCAATCCACGCTGAATTCATGATTACACTTCCCAATATTTTGTCCTTTTACGCCAATGTTGATTAGTCACAATCATGGTATGCACGATGTTTGCCACAGGTGGTACATTGAAAGACATAAATACCAATGCTATCGCTCCAGCCTGTCTCCCACAACTCATCTAAATAACCACCCGCAGCCGCCAAGAAAAGTGCCTTCCCATCGAGTATAGATATACAGCTCGTAAAATCATCTTTGGTCCAGTTCCCCAGATAAACCATTGGTTGTTGACAGCAAAACAGCCATTGTTCACCTTGCCAACTGCAAAAAGTAGGCGTTTGCAGCAATTCAGACATCACGTCTTGAGGCATTCGGACCCCAACCCAGCGTTCTTCTTTTGGCAAAATCACAAACGACGCAGAAGAAACGCCAGCCAAAGAAGGGGTCTCAGGTTCAGATGGCTCCTCTTCTTTGGGAACCATCTCGAACTCAGTTGTCTGTAAGCCGGGTAGACCATGAGTCACACCCTCGATGGCCTCGCCCCAACCAATCATCCCATACTCTGTATCTTTGGTTATGGCAGCATGACCAGCCCGCAGACACGCATAGCAAACATGTATGGGGCCATTTACCTGTGGAAATTCAAGTTCATGTGCGCATTTTTGACAAAAGATATTTATACGGTCAGAGGTGTCTAGACCATTTTGAGCGTTACATACTGGACAATTTTGTATCAGCACACAACCTATGTCTAACTCAAACCCATGAAGGTGATTGGCATCGCAGACCACACAGTATAATGCTACCCAGAAACTAGACCACATGCTAAGATACCGAAGAGACCATGTGGAGGGGTCTAAAAATGACAAAGACGAGAAGGCAATTTACGGCAAAATTCAAATTTGAAGTAGCGTTAGCAGCGATGAAGGAGAGTG
>JBCCFC010000199.1:0-14080 GCA_039029935.1 Chloroflexota bacterium | reverse complement strand
CGCTCTGACACGCCTTACAGCCCAGACAGAGGTCCATGACACCATACATTTCTTTGGAATACAATTCATCGTGGTCAATGTGCCCGGCCATCGCATTGCGCAGGGCATTGGCGCGGCCACGTGTGGTATCGCGCTCATCACGGGTCGCCATATAGCTCGGACACATCGTCCCCGAATTGAGTTTGCGACAGACGCCTGCGCCATTACACATCTCAATCGCGGGTGCATAGCCTGTGAAGTCGGGATTATCGGTGCGCCAATCAAAGATGGTATTAAGCGGGATGGTCTGGTAGCTAGACCCAAAGCGCATGTCTTGGGTCAACGGTGGTGCATCGACAACTTTGCCCGGATTCATGCGATTCTCAGGGTCAAAGGTGCGTTTGACATCTTGCAGCGCACCATAGAGCGTTGGTCCAAAAATCTTGGGATTGAGCACACTACGCGCCAAGCCATCGCCATGCTCACCGCTCATGATGCCGCCATATTTGACGGCCAGTCCAGCCGCATGATTGCCCACCAATTCTAACAACTCGATACCACGAGCAGTCTTGGGATTGATCAGTGGGCGTACATGCAGACACCCTGCCGAGGCGTGGGCGTAGACAGCCACGTCGGGGATGTCACCCATCGACCCGCAATAGTCGAGAATATCGGTGATATAGTCGGCTAGCTTTTCCTGCGGCACACTTACATCCTCGATGCCCGGAACCGTCTTATAATCACTGCGACGACTACCCAAAATATTCAGCCCCGCCTTGCGTACTTCCCAGACATTGGCAATCTGTGTACTATCCATGACCTGCACAACTGTGCCTTTCCAGCCCTTGCGCTGCATGTGGTCTTCAAGGTGGTTGAGCTTGGCCTGTACCTCGGCATCATCCTCGCCATAATACTCGGTGAGTAGCACTGCCTCTGGGTCGCCATCAATAAAATTCATGCGTTTTTGCCATTCTGGCTGCGCCCGTGCCAAATCCATCAGCATCTTGTCGAGCAGTTCGGATGCGCTGGGATTGGTCTCCAGAATATCTGTGATGGCTTCGCACGAGTCAATCAGGCGGTCAAAGTGTACCACCGCCAAGCCCATGTGTTTGGGTTTGGGAACCAGTTTTATCGTGGCCTCAGTGATGACACCCAGTGTGCCTTCGCTGCCCGTCATCAACTGTGCCAAGTTAAAGCGGTCAATCAAGGTCGGGTCGGCAACAGGTGGCCGGAAACGGCTGTCAAAGCTGAGTTTGGCACGTTCTTGGGCGGGGAGCAGTGCCGCCGCCAGTCGGTCGAGGTTGTAGCCGGACGCACGCCGCCAGTGTTTAGGCCAACGTTCCAACAACTCTTCAAGCACACTCTGGATAGTCTGTGGAACCTCTTTGTAGATACGCCCCTCCAGCGAATCCGAACGGACCTTGCTCTCGATAGTGTTCATGTCAACGGGACCAAAGCGCACGGATGAGGCATCGGAGAGGATGACGGCGGTTTCGGCCACATTATCGGCCATCATGCCATAGAGAATGCTGTGGCTGCCCGTTGCGTTGTTGCCAATGCTGCCGCCGATGGTGGCGCGGTTGGCACTGGCCGGATCGGGGCCAATCATGTAGCCATGTTGCGCCATCTGGCTATTCAACACGGCAAAATTGATGCCTGGTTCAACAGTGACGGTCTGCGCCTCAAGATTGACATCCAACACCTTGTTCATATACTTGCTAAAGTCGATGACCAGAGCTGCACCGACAGCCTGTCCTGCCAGCGAGCTACCACCACCGCGTGGCAGAATCGGGACATCGTTGCGGATAGCAATCTCCACCGCCGCCTGCACATCATCAACTGTTTGCGGAATAACCACGCCCACTGGCTGAATCTGGTAGAGGCTGGCGTCGGTGCTGTAGAGCATTCTGCTGTAGGCATCAAAACGGACCTCGCCCTCGACCGATTTTTGTAGTTCGGCCACAAAATCTTGATGGGCGGTATCGGTCATGGTTGTGTTACTCACGCGGTAATCTCCCCTCTGTGTTGGTATTGCGGTGTTGATATCTCTGCCCTTGGTTGATGATGCCTTGCACAAATTTGGCACACCAGGGTACTTGCGCTTCGGTCAGCCCATGCATAACCACAGCACTGTCTTCTCTATCAGCAAACCCAATTGACCGCAATTTGCCCAGATAAAAGCCATAGTCGAGAAACCCTGTTCCCGCTGCTAGATGACCCGCCTGTCCATCCTTGTCCAAATCCTTGGCATGAGCCAGTACGATGTCATCGCCCAGCAATGCAATCGACTCATCCAAAATGCTGTGCATCTGCGCCAGTTCCCCCGTATGAAAAACATTGGCTCCATCAAAGACAATCTTCAAATAGGGCGATTGAATTTCATCGAGCATACGACGTGCTTTGGCGGCTGAATCAACCACATTGGCGACCTCCGGCTCTACCACCAAGACTACATTGTGTTTCTCGGCAATGGCAACCGCCGCCCGCATCGTCACTAGCATATCATCCCACGCGTTGGGCAAGTCGTTGTCGGGGTGACGCCGCCACATGCTATCGCGGTTGCGTGTTCCCGAACAGAGCGAGATTTTGTCTGTGCCAATTGGTCCACACGCCTCCGCCAATACCTCAAGTTGACGCAGCCCCCGCTCGCGTTCACTGACATCGGGATGGATCATGTTAAAGGTCCCCGATATCGACACCACATTGATACCGCGCTCATCGACCGCCACCCGCACCCGCTGACACACCTCATCGCTCATCTCATCGGGCATGGATGGCAGCCCGACCGATGATGCATCAAAATGAATCGTGTCCAATCCATAGGACACAACCGCATCCATCACCGCCTCAACACTATCACGTTTAAACGTATTACTGTAAATTCCTAGTTTCATGCTTGATTTCTCTCTTTGACATGGTTAAAATGAGAATAAAATTGTTGAGAACATTATCCCACAAATAGACGGACCGACAAAAAGGGTTTATGAAGGTGTAGTGCAAACATGAATGTAAGTACACAATCCAGCCTCTGGCATCATCCTGATTTTCTCAAATTCTGGCTGGGACAGACAATCTCTGGGTTTGGCTCACGCTTCACAACGCTTGCCCTCCCGCTCATGGCAATCACCACCCTAGACGCCACCGTTGCAGAACTTGGCATTCTTACTGGCGCGGCAGGGTTGCCTTGGCTGTTGATTGCGCCCTTCATTGGCGTGGGCATTGACCGACTGCGGCGACGCCCGATCTTGATGGTTGCGGACATCGGGCGTGCCATCCTGTTGGTGACGATTCCAATCGCTGCATGGCTGGGTGTTTTGCAAATTGAGCATTTGTATGGGATCGCCTTTATGAATGGACTACTCCATGCGTGGTTTGACACAGCCTATCAAGCCTACCTGCCATCGCTGGTCGGGCGCACCCAGTTGGTGGAGGGCAACAGCAAGCTAAACATCAGCAGCAGTGCCGCCGATGTCGCTGGGCCAAGCATAGCAGGCGTGTTTATTCAGGTATTGACCGCACCGTTGGCCTTGGCCGTTGATGCGTTTTCCTTTGTCGTGTCAGCCATTAGCATTGGGTTAATTCAAACACCCGAACCCAAACCCCGCCTCGGACAGCATCAGCCATTTGGCGTTGCTTTGATCGAAGGGATACGCTATATCTGGCAGCAGGCCATCTTGCGCGCCTTTACAGGCACGAACGCTACCTTTATGTTTTGCTTTGGCATTGCCCAAACTGTGCTGCTGCTCTTCTTCACGGAGACACTTGCACTCTCCGAAAGCATGATTGGCCTTATCTTTGGCATCGGCGGCATTGGTGGGCTAATTGGGGCAGGTCTAGCAAGTTGGGTCAGCAGTCGGCTAGGTGTAGGGATTACGATCATTGTCGCTTCCATCTTGCGTGGTGCAGGGTTAGCGACAGTGCCACTAGCAGCTATCCTGCCCGCAACATTTACGCCTTGGTTTATTGCCATAGTCTACACCATTCACCAGTGTGGTTGGTCCATTTGGGGCGTGACTCAGGCAAGTGTTCGGCAGGGACTATCGCCCCATCACCTACGCGGTCGCATCACGGCTGGATTTTTGGCGGTAGTACGTAGTGCAACGCCATTGGGTGCATTCGTGGGTGGATGGCTAGGGGTACAATTTGGCGTTGTGTCCACCTTTGTGATGGCGGGTGTGGGGCTTGTGCTGGCAACGGGCTGGCTGTTGGGCGCATCATTGTGGCAAGTCCGTGAACCGCCATTGCCTCTCGATGAATCAGAGATGTAAACAGACAGGAGGTTTTTATGCAGACACCTTCATGGTGGTATGACGAATTTCAACATTTTGGGGCAGACTTTGCCGATGTCGAGGAGGTCCGCGCCTATGACGCCAAACAGGGAACGACGGTCGAGGATGAAAAGACATTGGTGCAGGCATTGGGCATTAGAGCCAACGATACTGTCATTGAATTCGGTTGTGGCACAGGTGCGTTTACAGTTGCCGCCGCCCAACAGTGCCGTCATGTTACCGCCGTTGATATCTCCAACGCCATGCTCGATTTCACGGCAGAACGCACCGCATCCTATGGGCTGAGCAACGTGACCTATTATCAGGCCGGAAGAACAATTTGAGGCACATATACGCGATGAGTACGGCACCTATGGGTTTATAAATGATTCGACTGAAATTAAAAACCCGCTGAGATATTACATCCCAGCGGGTTTCATACTACATACTATCGTCAATGTCTATGACATCGCGATATCAATATCCTCAGTCTCTTCCGACTTAAGTGTATTGATATCAATCGTCATATCAAGACCTTCTTCATCATCCAAGTCGTTGGCCGAAACCATCAGTGGCTCCATACCCAACTCGGACACACCTGTCAACTCGCTAATGTCGAGGTCACCAAAGTCCAAGTCGCCCAAGTCCAGATCATCCTCGAAGTCCATGAGGTCTTCATCGCTGAAGTCGTCAAAGTCGATTTCAACATCCACTTCATCGATAATGGGTTGCTCACGTTGTTGGAATCCTGTGCCTACCGGAATAAGTTTACCGATAATCACATTTTCCTTCAGTCCACGCAACTCATCACGTTGTCCGCGAATCGCAGCCTCGGTCAACACACGGGTGGTCTCCTGGAAGCTGGCTGCGGCCAAGAAGCTCTCTGTGTTGAGGGCGGCCTTGGTCAAGCCAAGCACAACAGGTTCACCACGAGCGGGTTTACCACCCTTAGAGATGACAGCGTTGTTGATATCTTCAAAGACAAAGCGGTCGACCAACTCACCCGGCAGCAGGTCTGTGTCACCAGTGGTGCGTACCATAATGCGGCGTAGTAATTGACGCAGGACAACCTCAATATGTTTATCGTGGATGTCTACACCTTGGCTACGGTACACCTTCTGCACTTCGCCTAACAGATAAAGCTGGCAGGCTTCACGACCCTGAATGCGCAGAATCTCTTTTGGATTCTTTGCACCCTCGGTCATCTGATCACCCGCACGAACCTCATCACTTTGGCCGATACGCAGACGGGCATTGGCCGGAATATCGACCTCCCAGACCTCGGTATCCTCACGTCGGATTGTGACCATGAAATCACCATCGTCCTGTGTTTCCACAAAAACGTTGCCATCCATGCCAGCCAGAATCAACGGCATATCCATTTCGAGTGGCTCGCCATCATCATCCTTCGGAATAATCACATTGCCCTTCTTGTCCAACTCAATGGTCATGCCTGCTGGGTAGCCGATCACCGTATCTTCCTGCACACGGTCGTCCGTGTCAATCAGGACAGTGTAGTCGGCTGGAATCGTGACTTCGCGTCGTTTCAGGTCGGTGCGGCTAATCTTGAGCTTGCGCACCTCGCCTTCCCAGAAGATGTCCACTTTACCATCGATTTCTGCGATGACCGCTTCACCCTTTGGATTGCGTGCCTCAAACAACTCTTCAACACGAGGGAGACCCTGTGTAATATCATCACTACCAGCCACACCACCCGTATGGAAGGTACGCAACGTCAACTGTGTACCTGGCTCACCAATGGACTGCGAGGCGATAATGCCAATGGCTTCACCAAGATCGGTGTCACCACCGCGAGCCAAATCGTCGCCATAACACTTTTTACACAGCCCAAAGCGTGTTTCACAGGTCAGCGGACTGCGGACAAATGCCGTGTCTACGCCATGTTGCTCGACCAAGAAGAGAGCCGCTTCGTTGAGGCGGTCGCCCTTGCGCAGCAGAATCTTGCCCGGCTCTGGGCTGGTTGGCGGTGCAATCAGGTCTCCAGCCAAGTAGCGGCCTGTGATACGCTCGGTGAACTTTTCACCCCACTCTTTGGACTCCTCAGCCGTAATCCAAATCGCTGTGTTTGTGCCACAATCGTCTTCTGTGATGATGACATCCTGCGCCACATCCACAAGGCGGCGGGTCAAATAACCCGCATCCGCTGTACGCAGGGCTGTATCTGCCAGACCTTTACGCGCACCGTGTGTACTCAAGAAGTACTCCAGACTGGTCAAGCCTTCGCGGAAGTTGGAGCGAATCGGCAACGGAATAATCCGTCCGTTTGGATCCGCCATCAAGCCACGCATACCCGCCAACTGGCGAATGGGATTGATACCACCCTTGGTAGAACCGGATTGTGCCATCGCACCCAGACCATCAATTGGACTCAGCATTCCCTTGACTGCTTCGGTGACATCATCGGTGGCACGTGTCCACAATTCAACAGTGCGGTTATACAACTCATCGTCGGTGATCAGACCACGACGGTGTTGACGTTCTGCATGTTCAACACCTTCTGTCGTGCGTTCAAGGATTTCAGCCTTTTCTTCAGGCACTTGAATATCACTGACCGCAATAGTCACACCAGAGGTTGTGGCAAACTCAAAGCCCATCTCTTTGATGCGGTCCACCGTATCCGCAGTGACTTCTGGTCCTAGATGCTTGTAACAGACCTCCACCACTTGGTTAATGCCCTTTTTGTCTAGCAAGCGGTTGATGAACGATAGCTCTTCTGGCAAGCGACGATTCAAGCGGATGCGTCCCATTGTCGTACGCATAATTCGTTCTGCGGGCCATTCTGCCCCCAATAGACCAAACTCACGCAGCGCATCGCGCACCTCGGCCATTTCGGCTAGGTCAAAGCCCAAACCAAGTGTTTCGGCTGTCTTCGAGATGGTTTCAATCATGGCGTCTTCACCATGCGTATAGTAGTCCATCACATGGCCGATGGTTTCGATACCTTGGGCCATCAAGATACTAGCCACCTCGGAACCAATCGACATCTCAGAGATATCTTTATTGTCATAGGTAGAGGTAAAACGTACTTTAATCGGCTGACGCAATTTAATCAACCCCAAGTCATGGGCATATTCTGCCTCGTCCATATTGCTATAGATAGGCAGTTTTGACTCATCAACCTTATCAGACTCATCTTCCTCTAGACCAAGCAGAGTAACATCTTCCACGGTCAGATAGTAGACACCCATCACCATATCTTTGGATGGACCCACAATCGGCTCACCGCTACTGGGTTTGAGCAGATTCTTCGTTGAGAGCATCAATTCACGTGCTTCTTTGACCGCCTCATCACTCAGTGGTACATGCACGGCCATCTGATCGCCATCAAAGTCAGCATTGAAGGCGCTACAGGTCAGTGGGTGTAGCTGAATCGCACTGCCTTCAACCAATGTCACCTCAAACGCCTGAATGCCCAAACGGTGCAACGTGGGTGCGCGGTTGAGTAGAACAGGACGGTCCTTGCAGATTTCCTCCAGCACGTCCCACGTCTCTGGGCTTTGGCGGTCTACCATGCGCTTGGCACTCTTGATGTTGTGCGCATAGTTGTATTCCACCAAGCGACGCATGACAAATGGTTTGAACAACTCCAAGGCCATTTTCTTGGGCAAGCCACACTGGTGCAGCTTGAGCTTTGGACCAATCACGATCACAGAACGACCAGAGTAATCGACACGTTTACCTAGTAGGTTGCGACGGAAGCGACCTTGCTTACCCTTGAGCATGTCTGAGAGTGACTTGAGCTTGCGTTTACCGCTGCGGCTGACCGCACGCCCACGACGCCCATTATCCACCAAGCTATCAACTGCTTCCTGCAACATGCGCTTCTCATTGCGCACAATCACATCGGGCGCCCCCAACTCCATCAGGCGATGCAGACGGTTGTTGCGGTTGATCACACGGCGGTAGAGATCGTTCAGATCGCTGGTGGCAAACCGACCACCATCAAGCTGGACCATCGGACGCAAATCAGGTGGAATCACAGGCAGCGATGTCAGAATCATCCACTCAGGACGATTACCGCTCTTACGGAAATTCTCAACCACACGCAGACGTTTGGCCGCTTTTTTGCGACGCTGTTTACTACGCGTTGTGCGAATTTCCTTGCGCAGTTCCTTCGCCATCGCCTCAAGGTCAACCTTGCTCACGAGGTCACGCACGGCCTCAGCCCCCATCTCAGCATCAAAAACATTGCCCCATTGCTCGGCCAATTCACGATAGCGTGTCTCGGTCAACAATTGCTTCTCGGCCAAGTTTTTGAGGTCTTCCAAGTTGGATTCCATCTGGATGCGCAGACGTTCTTTGCGCATGTCGATATCTGAACGCAACTCATCAATCTGTGAACCAAGCTCTTGACGAATGTGATCACGCTTGGCCGAGGTGAGCAGCCGGATATCAGCCTTCTCCTCGTCGGATTCCTGTTGCAGGTCGTTGAGCTTATCCTGCACCATCTCGTTGATCAACAGTTCGTGGTCTGCTGAGATAATTTCCCCGTTCTGGATGACGATTTGCGGCACATCATCTTCACTGCCTTCCTCACCCCAGTTCAGGACTTTCTCTTCGCTGGCGACCTCTTTTAAGTGGGTCTGAATCCACAGTTGGAGCCGCTGTGCCTCATCAATGATGGATGAAGAATCTACATTAATGCGTTCATCGAGCTCTTTGATCTCGCCTTCTTCGTCCTGATCGACCTCAGACAGTGCTTTCTCAAGCTGCTCTTCCAGCGAGTTCAACTGGTCCTCGACCTCGCCGTCAATACGCGACATACGTAACATCAACTCGCGCTCATGGCGCAGAATCGCCCGTCCACGCGCATCCTCGTTGACATTGGTAATAATATACTGCGCAAAGTAGAGGACACGCTCTAGGTGGCGTGGGCTGATGTTTAGGAGTAAGCCAAGACGGCTGGGTACACCTTTGACATACCAGATATGACTAACAGGTGAGGCTAATTGAATATGCCCCATGCGGTCACGGCGGACACGCGCAGGTGCAACTTCAACCCCACATTTATCACAGATAATGCCCTTATAGCGGACACGTTTGTATTTTCCACAAGCACATTCCCAGTCCTTCTGTGGGCCAAAAATTCGTTCACAGAACAAGCCATCACGCTCAGGACGTAACGTGCGATAGTTGATGGTTTCGGGCTTGGTGACTTCACCATAGCTCCAGTCTTGGATTTGTTCCGGCGAAGCCAACGAAATGCGAATCGCATCAAAATTTTGTACTTCCATTCATCACCATCCTTTGTTAGTTGAAAGTGGAAAGTTGATAGTTGATAGTTAGGAATCTCGCAATCACTTTCCACTTTCCACTTTCAACTTTCCACTATTCCTTGACTCGGCTCATTGGCCCTGGGATATTCAGACTGAAGCCCAACTTTGGCAGACGCTCTTCGCTGTCTTCCTTGCCAAATTGGATCACTTCGTCTTTCTCGTTGATGACTTCCACTGCAAGCCCAAGGCTCTGCAATTCTTTGACCAGTACACGGAAGCTTTCCGGTACACCTGGGCTTTGGATATCCTCACCCTTGACAATCGACTCATAGGTCTTGACACGACCGCTAACATCGTCCGATTTCACGGTGAGCATCTCTTGCAAGATGTGCGACGCACCATACGCCTCCAATGCCCAGACCTCCATCTCGCCAAAGCGTTGTCCACCAAACTGCGCCTTACCACCGAGTGGCTGTTGCGTCACCAAACTATATGGCCCTGTGCTACGGGCATGAACTTTATCTTCAACGAGATGATGCAATTTCAGCATCTGAACGACGCCAATGGTAACAGGCAGGTCATATGGTTCACCAGTGTGACCATTGTAGACAGTCTGCTTGCCCGTAATCGGCAGTGGCAGCGAGTGTCGATGCGCAGCTCGTTTGGTGAGATCATTGAGTTCATCCAAACTCAATGCTTGGACCATCTCTCGCACTTGCGCTTCCGTATCTTCTGCATCGATTGACTCGGAATCAGGCTGGCTCGGTGAGAGATTGAGTACACTCCATTCTTCTTCAGAACGAATCTCGGATTCAATCCCCAACCCCATATCCAGCCCACACACTTCATTATAATAGACAATCCATTCTCGTAGGGCGATTTCGTTGGATAAGACATTGGCTTCACTGGATGTACTCTTTGTGCCATATTCGTCAGGGATGGCCTGTTCGGGTTGATAGCCTCGCTCACGCAGCCATTCACGTAGACAGGCGTGACGCGCATAGGATTCATCCTCAAAAATCTTTTCTGGACTATAGCCCAATGGTTCTAGCCACCCGATGAGATAGTACAACCGCGCATCATAATCGTCAATCAGACCTAGACTCTCCATGGAGTTGGCATCAGCGGCGTTTAGCATCAGGCCATCATCACTCGTACTCAAGAGACCAGCAGTATCAATCCCATCTGCTTTTAGCTGTGCCCATGCCCGGCGACCAATGTCCGTCCAAGCTCGGTCAATCAACCATGCACGGGATAATTCGGCCTCAATCTCATACTCTTTGGCTCCATCAAAGACAGGTGTCTCTGCCAAGAAACCGAGTCGGGTAGATGCCCACCCCAGATGTGCCTCTAGAATTTGGCCGATGTTCATACGACCGGGTACACCCAATGGGTTTAGGATGATATCTACAGGTGTGCCATCCTCAAGGAATGGCATATCCTCGACAGGAACAACCTTCGAGATAACACCCTTGTTGCCATGCCGTCCCGCCATCTTGTCGCCTTCGGTTAGCCGACGGCGCTGTGCCAAGCTGACACGAACAATCTTTTCAACACCCGCTGCCATCTCGCGATGATCTTCACGGTCAAAGACCTTCACATTGACAATCTTACCACGCTGTCCATGCGGCAGACGCAACGAGCTATCTTTCACCTCACGTGCCTTTTCGCCAAAAATAGCACGCAACAATTTCTCTTCTGGTGTCAGTTCAGTCTCACCTTTGGGTGTAATCTTGCCAACCAAGATATCACCGGGCTTGACCTCCGCACCCACGCGGATGATGCCTTCTTCATCCAAATCCTTCAGCGCATCTTCACCGACATTGGGAATATCACGCGTAATTTCCTCTGGACCCAGCTTGGTTTCACGCGCATCCACCTCATATTTTTCAATATGAATTGAGGTGAACTTATCGTCCTGCACCAAGCGCTGGCTGATGAGGATTGCATCCTCAAAGTTACCGCCTTCCCAACACATATAGGCCACAATTACATTCTGCCCCAGTGCCAATTCACCATGTCGTGTACTGGAACTGTTGGCAAGAATCGTGCCTTTGACCACCTGATCGCCTTTATAGACAATCGGATATTGGTCGATACAGGTGCTTTGGTTGCTACGTTGATACTTGCGCATGGGATAGACCCGTCGTGTGCCGTCCTCTTCTTGGATGACCACTTCTGCGCCCGTGACGCTGACCACTTCGCCTTCCGACTGTGCCAGCACAACCTGGCCTGAATCGACTGCTGATTGGTGGTCCATACCCGTACCCACCGCTGGGGCATCTGGTTTGATCAATGGAACCGCCTGCCGTTGCATGTTCGATCCCATCAAGGCACGGTTGGCGTCATCATGCTCCAAGAAGGGAATCAATGCCGCCGAGACACCGACAATCTGCTTGGGCGAAACATCCATATAGCGCAACTGCATAGGCTGTGCAAAGAGGAACGAGTCAGCCTGTCGCGCTGATGGGCGTGAGTCCACAAATTCACCAACTGCATTGAGCTTGGCCGATGCCTGTGCAATCGTTGCACCCTCATCCTCATCTGCCGTCAAGAAAATCACATCTCGACTGGCAAAGGGTTTGAGCGGAACCTCAGTCAAAGGACTATCTGTGTCTTTGCTCGACTCAGCAATCTCCGCAATCAGGTCACGTGTCTCTACATCAATGCGAGTGCCCCGTTCAATCAGCACATCGCCAGACTCTGGGTCTGTGATGTGGGCACGTAGTTCATGCCCCAACAGTTCCGGTGAATCGGGTGGTAAACTCTTGATGATATTGCGATAAGGCGTTTCGACAAAGCCAAAATCGTTTACCCGACCATAGGTTGCCATTGTACCGATGAGGCCGATGTTGGGACCTTCCGGTGTCTCAATTGGACAGATGCGACCATAGTGACTAAAGTGAACATCACGCACATCAAAGCCAGCCCGTTCACGACGGAGACCACCAGGACCCAAAGCACTCAAGCGACGTTTGTGCGTCAGCTCCGAGAGCGGGTTGGTCTGGTCCATAAACTGGCTCAACTGGCTACCGCCAAAGAATTCACGTGTGGCTGCCACAACGGGTCGGATGTTGATCAGGCTCAACGGTGTAACCTGTTCCGGGTCACGAATCGACATGCGTTCACGGACAACACGTTCCATGCGCAACAGACCAATGCGAATCTGGCTCTGAATCAACTCGCCCACTGTTTTGATGCGGCGGTTGCCCAAATGGTCAATATCATCTGCCGATGCCTGTCCATTATTAATGTCAATAATGCGGCGGATAATGGCAACAATATCCTCATTGGTCAGCACACGGGTTTCCAGACTAGCGTCCAATCCCAAGCGGCGATTGAGCTTATAGCGACCCACACGCCCCAGATCATAGCGGCGTGGCGCAAAGAAGAGATTCTGCATAAAGTTGCGAGCATTGTCGAGCGTTGGTGGATCACCTGGGCGCAACTTCTTATAGAACTCCAACAACGCCTCCTCAACCCCTTTCTCGCTGTTATCCGTCGGATTGCTGGTCGAGTCACGTTCGAGCGTCGATTCAATGAATGGGTGATCAAAATCATTATCGACATCCATAAAGAGTTCTCGAATCTCATTATCCGTACCAAAGCCAATGGCGCGCAGCAAAATCGTCACAGGCAGTTTACGCTTGCGATCTACCTTGACGCTGACAATATCACGCTTGCTGGTCTCAAACTCCAACCATGCCCCGCGCCCTGGTATCATCTTGGCATTCGCCAGTTCGCGCCCTGTACCTCGGTCTTCTTCCACAGAGAAGTAGACACCAGGCGAGCGAATAAGCTGGCTCACGACCACGCGCTCACTACCGTTAATGATAAAGGTGGCCGAATCAGTCATCAACGGGAAATCACCCATGAACACTTCCTGTTCACTAATTTCACCCGTATCTTTGTTGACCAATTTAACCGTGACCCATAAGGGTGCCGAATAGGTGATATCGCGCTCGCGACATTCGTCCACCGGATATTTAGATTCGCCAAAGTGGAAATCGCCAAAATGCAACTCTAAATTTTTGTTAAAGCTGACAATCGGCGAAATCTCGGCCAGCAATTCACTCAACCCCGTTGTCTTGAACCATTCAAAACTACTCAACTGAACTTCGGTTAAGCGTGGAAGGTCCAAAATCGTTGGTGTCCGTGCATATGATTTGCGGGCTGTCCGAACTCTCTCGTCAACGGTTGGATTCTTGAAAACTAAACTCATTAAAAGCCTGCTCCTTGAATAGTACTCAATTGAACTTTGGGCTAAAATGACCGGATTTGACCAGTTTTGGCTG
Source organism: Chloroflexota bacterium (assembly GCA_039029935.1). GTDB lineage: Bacteria > Chloroflexota > Anaerolineae > Caldilineales > Caldilineaceae. The sequence goes on along the minus strand of JBCCFC010000199.1, from coordinate 301 downwards.
AAATTTATACATCTTCGACATTTCTCGCTTGCATCTCTCAATCGAATGCGGTTTTGGTCTAAAATTAGATGATGTTTCAATCTACTTACAATCAAGTCACATCTACAATATGATTAGTAGGTATGATAGGTAGAACACATCTCCAACCAAGGTATTACAACCAGTCTCTAAAAATATAGTATTCTATGATTTTATATAGAAGCTAATTTAGAGTAAAGTTGGTGACAGACACCCCTTTCGAGGTGTCTGTGCTAACACATTTGTCTTTACGACCTCCTGTTAGCTAGAGTGAGTTGCTCCT
>JBCCFC010000198.1:0-14087 GCA_039029935.1 Chloroflexota bacterium | reverse complement strand
GCCATTATGACTAAAATTGTATTAATTGATGATGACCGATATATTACAGAACCTCTTACCCGTGCGCTTCAACAATATGAGTATGAGGTAGGGGTTGCCAACAATGGCCGTGACGGGCTACTCTTGGCACTATCGCAAAATCCGGACATTGTGATTCTTGACATCATGATGCCAGAGATGGATGGATGGGCCGTGTGCCGTGAACTGCGTGAACGGAGCAATGTGCCGATTCTGATGCTGACGGCCCTCGGTGAGGAAGTAGACCGAATTCTGGGGTTGGAGTTGGGGGCAGATGATTATTTGACCAAACCGTTTAGCACACGTGAGTTAATTGCCCGCATCAAAGCCATGTTACGTCGTGTAGAGTTAGACCAAGCCGTGTCGCCGTCCAGCGTTACAACGGTTGGTGATATTCAGATGAATTTGAATACACATCGTGTCTACAAAGGCAGTGAAGAACTGTCGTTGCGTCATAAAGAGTTTGAACTGCTGTATTTGCTTATGTCACAGGCCGGACAAGCCATTCCACGATCAAAAATTTTTGATCACGTCTGGGGACACGATTGGGTTGGCGACACACGCACATTAGATGTCCATATCCGATGGCTGCGTGAAAAGATCGAAGATAACCCAAAAAATCCACAGTATATTCAAACTGTTCGTGGTGTTGGCTATCGCTTTGCGACATCGTAAGAGTAATAGATTATGTTAAAATTATTTTCTACACTACGTTCACGGCTATTGATGACCTATTTGGGGTTGATTGTGCTTGGCTTTGGGGGCTTGACCTTGTTTTCTGGGCAGCAGATTGCACAAAGTGCCTTTGACGACTTTGCCAGTGGTTTGCGTGTACAGGCATTTTTGGTTGCTTCCGATTTAGTGGATCCACTGGAAGATGGGATGCCAAGTCAAACAATCGGTGAGAATTTGCTCAGGCACGTGACAGAAGAGATACAAGAGATGAGCCCAGATGCACAAGTAGCCATTGTGGATCAAGAGGGGCGTCTCTGGATGGACTCAATGGGGAGTACCGAATTCACGGCTCTGGACACCCCTCCGGAAATTATTTCTGCCAAATCGGAGCGAGTTGTCTACGATATTCGGCCTGACAGCAATGGTGTATCAATGCTCTATACATCCGCCCCTATTGACTACGAAGGCGCAACGATTGGGTATGCGCAAGTCTATGCACCTGTTGCACCAATCTGGGCCAGAGTACAGCAACGGTGGATAGCATTGGGCGGTGTGTTTGTGCTGTTTACCCTCATCGGCACAGTCCTTTGTTTATGGCTCATCACAACGTTAACCCGTCCATTGTCCCAGTTACAAACGACGGCCATGCGTATGGCTGACGGCGATCTGAGCCAGCGTGTGCAGGACCCCAAAGAGGATGAAATCGGCGCAGTGGGTGACGCCTTTAATCACATGGCCGAACAGGTCGAGGCAATGGTGCATGAGCAGCGCGCCTTTGCCAGCAATGCCTCGCATGAATTGCGCACTCCCATGACAACAATTCGTTTGCGCACCGAATGGCTTCAATCGGGGCTACTCGATGAAGAAACATCACAACAGTATATTGAGGAGATTGACCATGAAGTCAAACGTATGGGTGGCTTGGTCGATGATCTAATTTTGTTGTCACGATTGGATGCCAATCGACTGGAAATTGGTGAATCTCAGGTAGACCCTGGTCGCCTCACCGAAGCAGTTATCCGTGAATTAATCGGGCCTGCCACAGCCAAGTCGATTAATCTGACATTGGATTTGCCGGAAGAGGAATTGCCACCTGTTAACGTCAACATGAATCATCTGCGTGTGGTTATGCGCAACTTGATTGAGAATGCGATCAAGTACACCCCAGATAGCGGTCAAGTACAGGTCCGTATTCAGCAAGAACAGGCCAAGTTGCGCTTAGAAGTTGTAGACAACGGACGGGGCATTGCACCGGACGATTTGCCCAACTTGACCAAACGCTTCTATCGCGCCGACAAAGCGCGTTCACGCCAGCAGGAAGGCATCGGTTTGGGGCTGGCCTTGGTCGATTCGATTATCCGACTCTATCAGGGGCAGCTTGAAATTGACAGTGAAGGCTTAAATCGTGGGACCTCTGTGACTGTCTGGTGGCCGATAGCGACTGAGGCTGCGGGGGTGTAGGTCAGTAGGTCGGTCAGTAGGTCGGTCAGTTGGTCATAAGGTCGGTAAGTTGGTCATAAGTTACCAGAATAACATCTATCGACCAGAGGGCGGCACATTTGAAGATGGCTTCCGCTCATCGGTTGAGAAACTCAAAACCCTGTTTGTGTAGGATGCTTGATTATAAGAGATGGTGGGGTGAATATGAGGACTTACTCACCCCACCATCTCTCATATAGACCCCCTAGTCACCCGTGTAGCGAGCACTCTCTAATGCTGGTTTGACCGAACACAACCCGCATTAAAGAATGTTAGACTCCGCGAGTTGCAAGGTCTTCATTTGTGCGTGAGTGACTAGGTATCATGGGGACTCTTATAATCAAGCTCAATTTAGGCTGCTTGCGATAAGCAAATGACATGCGGTATGATTATCCTAGACGTTGATGGGAATCGCAGATTCGCCCATCAGAATTTAATGACCAGAGCTATAGAGGAGTTACCATATGTCGTCCAACACAGATTTGCCACAACCAACCACAGACATGACACAGGCCAAAGCGGATATCGATCAATTTGGTTTTTGTTTTATCAAAGATGCGCTCAGTCCAGAACAGACTGCCGCGCTACGGACCCGTCTTGTTGAGCAGGCACAGGCCGAACAAACGCAGGGCGTGGCCTATCGTGATGGTGCGCCCAACCAAAACTGGGGCAGTTTTCGCGGGAAGGATGGTGCATTGCGCAAAGATGCCTTTAAACAGGCCAGCGGTGGCCCCAATCAGCGATTATGGATGCTCATCAACAAAGGCAACCAATTTCTTGAGCTACTTAGCCATGCTCAGATGCGGGAGGTCATTGACCATGTATTAGGGGATGACTACTTGCTTTCCAGCTTTACGGCCAACATTGCCAACCCAGGCGGTGTCCCCATGAAACTGCATACAGATCAATGGTGGATGCCCCTGCCCATCCGTCGTGAACCCAATCCGGTTCCAGCTGGCTCCCTCTCTCGCCAGAAATCCAACTGGGTGGAGCCAGCCCCACCCAACTTGATTGCGCCTGTTGTCGCGGTCAACATCATGTGGATGCTCAATGACTTTACCGAGGAGAATGGGGGTACACGTCTCGTGCCTGGTAGCCACCTCTCTGGTCGCCGCCCCGACCACCCAGAGGATGCCAACGTCGAGAGCATCGCCGCCGCAGGTCCCGCTGGCACGGCGATGGTCTTTGATGGACGTATCTGGCACGGTACAGGTGCCAATGTGAGTGACGGCCCGCGCTTGGGTGTGCTGACGACCTTCTGTGGCCCACAATTTCGTCCACAGGAAAACTTTACATTGGGGACCAAACAGGCCGTGCTTGATGAGGCATCACCCGATCTGCTGGCGTTGCTTGGCTTCAAAGTGTGGAATGCTTATGGACGGCTGGAGAATCCGGTGACGGAGTTTGTGTCGCGGGATGATGAACTGACAGGCGAGTTAACGTTGGCATAGTCTCGACGGACGAAAGCGATAATAATGGACAAAAGATAGTATCGCATAATTATTGAAATAACGACATTCGTGAATTTGACATCTGGATAACAACATGCTATACTTTCGGGAGCTTATGCCGTAGTGGCGGAACTGGTAGACGCGCTACGTTCAGGGCGTAGTGGGCATTAGCCCGTGGGGGTTCGATTCCCTCCTACGGCACTATTGAAGAAAGGGTTCCTATTCATGGGAACTCTTTTTTTTATTTCCGAAGAATGACTGGACAAAGGACAGTATCGCAGGTTGGCTACCTGCGTCACAGATAACCAATCTGTGTGACTGGTTTACTTTCCTATTCAATCAATAAAGCAAATTGCTAGCCTATTATCAGCCTACAGAGTGCCAATCTGCGATACAGACTTGTAACCTTGTCGCTTTTTACAAAGGAGCTTATTGATGCGTATCACCTATCCAAATTTAAAACAATTTTTTTACGATGCACTAACAAATGTCGGAACACCACACCATGTCGCCGAGATCGAGGCAGAAATTGGCGCAGAGGTCGACCTCTCCGGTGTGCATTCACACGGCGTTCGTCTCCTCATCGGCGCAATTGACAACATCCAAAAAGGGATCACAAATCCAAACCCAGAATTGAAGACATTGGTCGATTTTCCGGCATCTGTGCTGATGGAAACCCATTGTGGCCTTGGTCGCTATACGTCAGCCGTCGGCATAGACTTGGCAGTAGAGCGGGCAGAGCAGTATGGTATTGGCTGTGTCACCATTAAAAGTGTGGCGCATTGGGGGCGTGCCTATAGCTATGCACTGCGTGCCGCAAACGCAGGAATGCTGAGTCTCTCGTTCACCAATGCCTATGCAAATTTTCCTGCCTGGGGTACGGCTGTGCCTAGCTTGGGCAACAACCCAATTGGCGTGGGGATTCCTGCTGGTGAGGGTGAAGACCCAGTTGCACTGGATATAGCGATGACACAGACGGCGATTGGGCGTGTGATGGATGCTGTGCGCAACGATGAGAACGTCCCGCTGGGATGGGGGTTGGACAGTGATGGCAATCCCACCGAAGATGCCAAGGCCATTGCGGCGTCGGAGCGCTTTTTGCCGATGGGCGAACACAAAGGCTCTGGACTATCGTTTGTGACGGATTTGTTGACAGGCGGATTGGCGGGGCATTACCTCTGTTATGAACAAGGCACAGAAGGGCGTCCCAGCGATGGGCAGGGTGGCTCGACCAAGACCTTTATTGCGATCAAACCTTATGGTGAATGGCTCGACCAACGCGTTGCTGACCTCAAGGCGCATCTGCACTCTGTCCCCACAGAGCCAAAGCAGGGTGAAGCACTTTGGCCCGGTGAGGCGAGTGCGCGCCGCCGCAAAGATTATCAAGAAAACGGGATTGATATTCCAGAGCGATTGGCTGCGGATATGGATACATTGGCAGATGAGTTGGGCGTTAATGTCGCTTGGGGTGTGTGAAGAACGATGGGTAATTGTTGAATTGTTAATGGTGTGTATCGCTGAGATTCGGATGACACGAACATTAACAATTCACAAATTCAACGTAAGCGTTCACCTCCACCGTCGGCTGAGCTTGTCGAAGCTGAGTACCCCCCTTCGACAAGCTCAGGGGGCTGAACGATTCACAAATTCAACAATGAGTGATGATCATGTCGTTACTCGCTGAAGTGCATTCATCAACGCTGGAACCCGAATCGGCTTCGTCACAAAATCATCCATGCCCGCACCTAAGTATGCTTTCTTCTGCTGCTCCATCGCATCAGCTGTCAGGGCAATAATGGTGGGCTGCTCATCTGGTGTCCACCGTTGGCGAATTTGTTGCGTAGCGGTCAGTCCATCCATTTCTGGCATATGGACATCCATCAGAATGACATCATAGGGTTGCCGTTGAAGCGCGTTGATTGCCTCCATCCCATTGGCTGCAACATCAGCCGTATAGCCACATTTTTTGAGCACACCCAATGCGACTTTTTGATTGACAACGTTGTCCTCGGCGAGCAAAATGCGTAATGGATGTTCTTTGGCGAAGTTGGCATCAAATGACGGCTCAGGTGTTTTGGTGCGTTGGGGTTGTGTGTGTTGGATGGATGGTGTCTGTGCCGTAATTGTAAAGTGGAAGATAGAGCCAACACCTACCACGCTCTCGACCCAGATTTCTCCACCCATCATCTCACAGAGTTGTTTGCTAATCGCCAGCCCTAATCCTGTGCCACCATATTTGCGCGTTGTCGTTGCGTCAACTTGACTAAACGAGCGGAATAGCTGGCCGATACGGTCTTTGGGGATACCGATGCCCGTATCTTTGATGGCAAAGTAGATGCGGTAGGTGTTTGATTTGCCCATTGGCCTACTGTTCGATAATGAAGGATTTGGCAAGGTATCTGTTGATATAGCTGCCGGGGTATCTGTTGGGGTATCTGATGAAGCATCCAGTGATGCATATACGTTGACATCTACACTGCCAGTGTTGGTGAATTTAACGGCATTGCTCACAAGATTGGTCAAAATCTGACGAACACGGGTCACATCTTGAATAAGTTTTGGGGGAACGCTTTGGTCGATCTCATAGGCCAAGCCCAGGTTTTTTGCCTCAGCACTGGGTCGAACAAGGTTGAATGTATCCTCAATACACGCCTCGAGTTCGAAAGACACCTGCTCCAACTCCAATTTATTGGCTTCGATCTTAGAGAAATCCAGAATATCGTTGATGAGCGTCAACAGTGTATCCCCACTGGCATGAATGGTGTTGACCATCTCCTGCTGTTCTTTGTTCAGGGATGTATCATTCAACAAGGTTGCCATCCCAAGGACGCCATTCATGGGGGTACGAAGCTCATGGGTAATACTCGACAAAAACAGCGATTTGGTACGATTTGCCTCTTCTGCTCTCTCTTTGGCTTCGTTGAGTTCTTGGGTACGGCTTGCCACAAGCTGTTCCAAATTTTCGTTCAAATGCGCATTTTCAATGGCAATGGCGGCCTGATGGCTAAAAAACTCCAGGGTGCGCAAGTTCTCTTTAGAAAACCGCCCGCTTTCATGGCGATTTTCAACATAGAGCGCACCCATTAGCTGGTTTTGAGTGCGCAACGGTGCGCACATGACGGAGCGTAGTTGCATCGTGAGTACACTTTGGGCGTCAAAAAAATTGGGGTCCATCAATGCATTTTGCACGACAATGGGCTGACAGCTACGCAGGACATCATCCAGAATTGAATGGCTAATGGTGTCAACAGCGGATTCAGTTTCCGTATTAGATTCAGCACTATTGCCTATATCATGAATATGCCGCTTCACGCGAATGTCCAAAGACTGATTTTTTTCAACCAAAACAACATAACCGCTTTCCGCCCCCACCAACGTTAACACCTCATCCACAACATACGTCAGCAAAGGGTCTAGTGAACGCATACTTGCCATACGGTTAGAGACTGTCAAGAGGTGGTTTAAGAGTGTAGAATCATCCAATTGTTTATCTGAATCAGTCGTCATCAAATCCTATCTTTCGCCACCAATAAGTCGCACCAAACCATTGCCCTTGCAAGTCAATTTGCAGAGCGGAGTTTACGCAACTGGACGTTGATTATATTGTTGTAGACGCTTGAACAACCAAGCCTCTTTGATATAAATCCTGCTGTAAATCCTAATAACTCTATTCTAATCTATATTTGCTAGATATAAAATCTACAAATAGCGTAGATTTGATGAGTCAAATACGTGTCTTCAACATCAGCCTCTAAGAGTTTATCTCATTGATGATATAGCATATAGAATGAAGCAGTAACAAGGAGCTAATAATGTCTCAACCAATTTATGATCAAATTGATGATTTCTTTGTCAACGTCGTCCGCGACGCCATGCAACGTCCCACATCTCTCCTTGCGCGCATCACACAATTCCAACTGGCGATGATGGGCGATGTAGAGGGACAACATATCCTTGACCTCTGTTGTGGTGACGGCCATCTGTCCATCGAACTTGTCAAACATGGCGCAAGCGTTGTCGGTGTTGATATCTCGCAGGTGAATTTGAGCGCGGCCAAAACGCAGGCAGCAGGCCAAGGCTTGATCGAGGATAACCCAACGTTTATGCTGGACAATGCGCAGTTGCTAGCACAGCAGAATGATGCGCAATTTGATATCGTTGTCTGCAAAATGGCGTTGATGGATATCCCTGATATAGATGCCGCGTTCCGTGCTGTTCAACGTGTACTCAAACCGGATGGCCGTTTCTTTGCCGCCCTGCTCCATCCCTGTTTTGAGACACCGTTCACCATGCCCCACGAAACCGTTGAAACCGATGAGCAGGGTAACTTCAAACATCACCGTGTTCAACGCTATTTTGAAGAAGGTATCTGGCATTCTGGTGGCACAGGCATTCGCGGACATGTGGGGGCGCATCATCGCAAGCTGTCCACCTATATCAACAGTTTGTTGGCAGCGGGGTTTCAACTTATACGTATGGAGGAGCCGCCATTGGATGTTGATGAGCCTGGGTCGCTGTCAGGCCAGTGGCATCATCAGATCTCCAAGGTATTGTATATTGAAGCAAAATCATGACTCAATTACCAATTGAGCAGGCCGTCCATCAAATTGCAGCCTAAGTCGTTGACGTACCTATTGTTTTGCAGGTTCCCAAAAGAGGTATCGTCAAGACGCTGCAGCAATTGCAACCAACGCTCGTGGAAATCGCTACAGCAGAGCGTAGACGCATTATGAATTTTGTTCTCACCACACTCTATCGACACATGCCAATTGCCTGTAAACGCTTTCCACATAAATCTGCCAAATCTACCTAGATTGACACAGTACGTCGGTTGTGTTACCATGCCGATAAATAGACAGAAGTGGCATAGTTGCCAGTGCCTGACAGTTTGTTTTAGGCAACAGAACACTTCGCACTCAATACTATCTAAGGAGAGTACACATGAATCTTTCTCGTCGTAAGTTTTTACAGCTGTCTTCTATGGCCGTTGCGGGCGCAGCGTTGGTCGCCTGTGCGCCAGCGACACCAGACTCTGGCTCTGGCGACGGTGGTGGTGAAGCCGCTGCTGAGGCGGTTGAAATTACCTATCTCATTCGTTCTGACATCGGTATCAAGATTCAGGAATGGACCGATGCTGCCATTGATGAATTCCATGAACTGAATCCTGGTATCCAGGTGGAGACCATTGGTGTCCCTTGGGGTGATTACAACGCCAAATTGTTGGCGATGTATGCCTCTGGTGCGCCACCAGAAATTTCGGCCAACTACGCGGCAGGCTTCCCAACATTCTATGCCAATGATGCAATTTTGGCACTGGATGAATTTATTGCTTCCTCAGACGCCAACATTTCGTCTATTGATGAAGCCGCTGTTGCATCGGTCACACGCGAAGGCCAGCTTTGGGCATTACCATTGGCACATCTGCCAACCGTCCTTTACTATAACAAGGACATTTTTGATGAGGCTGGCGTCGAGGCTCCACCGATGGATTGGACCGACACATCATGGACAACCGACGCTGTATTGGAACGGGCCACTGGCGTTTCAACCGACATCGATGATCCTGCCAATGCGGTTTGGGGATCTATCTTTGGCAACGGACAGTTGGGTGTCTTTGGTTGGTTATGGGGTATCGATCCATTTAGCGGCAACAGTGGGCCAGAAGAGACCGAGGCATACAAGACAGGTATTGTCACCGAAGTTCACTATGATCACCCAACAATGGCACAGTTCATCCAGTGGGTGCGCGATCTGACCTATGTACATCAGGTATCACCACGCCCGTCCGACACAGATGCTATTCAGCAGACAGTCGGTTGGCCGATGATGAGCGGTCGCATTGGTATGGCGATCAATGGCCTGTGGTCTGTCACCAACTTTGCAGCAGTTGAGCCAAGCTGGAACTGGGGTATTGCACCATTCCCATACGGCGTTTCTGGTGCAAACACATCACCACTCTTCAACGACTCATGGATGTTGAGCGCAGGCACACCACATCCAGAAGAAGGTTTTGAGTTGTTGAAATATTTGGGGCTGGGCAATGGCGCGAAGTTGTATGCTGAAATCAGTGGCTTCTTCCCAGCAAACAAGGACAACTATAGTGTCTGGTTTGACTCCACAATGTCGATTCCAAACATTGTCCACACACGTGAAGAGCTAGAAACAGTGGTTCTCGACGCCTTCACCTATGGCTATGTGACACCGGGCAAGACCTTGGACAGCTATCCAGAATGGAACCGAGCGTTCAACCAGACAATCGGGCCAGTTTGGAATGATGAAGCAACGCCAGAAGAAGGGTTGCAGGCAGTACAGGCACAGTTTGAGTCGATTATCGCATCAAAAGCGTAAATAGTTGAAAGTGGAAAGTTGATAGTTGAAAGTGATCAGAGATCACGGTTCACTTTCAACTTTCCACTTTTAACTTTCAACTAAAAAGGTTTTTGGGTAAAATGACCGCCAGCAATCAGGCAGTACAGAATCCAGCAGCGACAAATCGAGGGTTTCGATTTTCAATGCGTTCACGCGAGGCGATGTGGTTTTATATCTTCCTGTTGCCTTGGCTAATCAGTTTTTTGATCTTTACACTCTTTCCCATCGGTGCATCGTTAGGATTGGGGTTCACCAAGTATAACGCCATCAAACCACCGGAGTTTGTGGGATTCCGCAATTTTCTTTTTCTCTATAACGACGCTATCTTCTGGAAATCACTTCGTGTGACAATCACATACACGCTCATTTTTGTGCCAGTGCAGTTGATGTTTTCGCTCTTTCTTGCCATCCTGCTCAACATGCGTGTGCCGGGGATGCGCACGATTCGGACAATCTACTATATACCTGCCATTTTGCCCACAGTCGTGACAGGCTTGGTTTGGGTCTGGCTCTTTAACCCAGACTTTGGATTGCTCAACTATATACTCTATGAACTGACTGGCATCAAAGGCCCCAATTGGCTAGGTAGTGAACGCTGGGTCATGTCAGCCGTCATCATCTCCGGTTTATGGGGGTTGGGCGCGGGTGTGATCATCTTTTTAGCTGCACTTCAAAATGTGCCAGAAGAACTTTATGAGGCGTCTGAGTTAGACGGTGCGGGCGTATGGGGACAATTTCGCAATGTAACGATCCCAATGATCAGCCCTGTGATCCTCTATAACCTGCTCATCTTTATGATCAACGCGCTACAAGTCTTTGCCCGCATCTATGTATTGACGCAGGGGGGACCCAACTATGGCTCCTACTTCTACAATCTCTATGTCTATGACAACGCCTTTAGTTACTTCAAGCTAGGGTTGGCGTCCGGGCAGGCGTGGATACTCTTTATCATCATCTTGTTAATGACTGTGATTGCGCTCCGCTCATCGGGACGCTGGGTCTATTATGCGGGAGGGAGCTAATCATGGCAACACAAGCTGTATCACAAGCACGATCAACCCAAACACGAAGAGGCTTTCGGCTAGGGCGACGCAATCGACGACGCTTGATGCAGGCCGGGGCCTTTCTATTGCTGCTGCCCGGCTTGCTCTGGGTTTTGATGCCAACCACGTGGATGTTCTCGGCAGCATTTTCTCGCCTAGAACAAGTTCTCAAGTTCCCACCAGAACTGTGGCCGAACCCTTGGGTCTTTAACAACTTCTATGAAGGATTTGCCTTTTTGCCCTTTGGCCTCTACTTCTGGAACAGCACCCAAATTGCGGTCGCACGGGTCACCGGCCAAATCTTAGCGTCAGCACTGGCAGGCTATGCTTTTGCCAGGCTGCGCGCCCCAGGACGTGAGGCACTCTTTATCTTGGTCCTCTCTACGTTGATGCTTCCCTACACCGTGACCATGATTCCACAGTTTCTGATCTTTAAGAATTTGGGCTGGCTAGATTCCTTCTACCCACTCATCATCCCACACTTTGGTGGTGGCGCGTTCTTCATCTTTCTCTTTCGGCAATTCTTTCGAGGCATTCCCGAAGAGATTTTTGAGGCATCGAGGCTCGACGGTTGTAGCTACTTTGGCATCTTCTGGCGCATTCTACTGCCACTTTCCATGCCCGTCATCACCGCATCCGCCATTCTCATCTTCCAAGGCTCTTGGCAAGAACTGCTACAACCGTTGATCTATCTCAACAACAATGACAACTATACTATTCCATTGGGATTGGCAACCTTCCGCTCTAGCTATGGGTCTAGCCCTTGGCATCTGATTATGGCGGTTTCTATTGGTGCAGCCTTGCCACCTGTGCTGTTCTTCTTCTTTGGGCAACGCTATTTGTTGTCGGGAATTGTTGTGACACAGAAGTAGTTTGTGGGCTAGTGGGTTGTACAAATAGAAAAAGGAGGCCAACGTACTGGCCTCCTTTTTCTATAGGCTTACGGTGACTTTTTTGTACAACCAATTAGTTGTGATTGCTTACTCAGCCATCCTTGTTGTGACGCCATTTACGCATCGCGCATCAGCCTTATCGTTGCACAACAGGTAAGAAAATCGAGAATCTATCCGACTGGCTCGGCGTACTGCTAATCTCAGTCGAGCCACCAGCAGGTCCATACGTGTTGACCTCGCCATTGATTTCAGTCTCAACCAACCAGTACGTGTATGTCACACCCGGTACAGCACTGTTGTCGATGAAGGTATATTCACCGCCAAAGACGCTTTCACCGACAATCTCGACTCCCTCCGTCACATGGGCTGCGGTTCCTGCATCAAAGCTGGCCGCTTCCCCCGTCATACGATAGAGGTCAAAACCTTGTGTATTGACCTCCGCACCCGTCACCCAGCGTACCAGTGTGCCACCGCTTGGCAATTCGCTTGTAGTGAAGCTCAATAACTCAATGGCCGTCGGGCTACCGACACCGCCGATGCGGAAGTCGGTTGGCTCAATATCCTCGTTGTTGTCTGGGTTGGTATCCGGCGTGTCACTGTCGATGGTGACAACGTTCTCGATGGTCGCCCCCTCTAAGCTGGGATCAGTGTCCACATGCAGCACGATTTCACCTGACGCACCCGCTGCCAGCGATGGAATCGTCCAGCGCAGCACAAATGGTTGACCCGCGGACCAAATCGGTGTTGGCAGACCGATGTCTGGGTCTTGGCTGATGATTTCATTGAGCAGGACGCCCAGTGGCAACGTCTCTTCGATGACCACGTTGGTGGCGTCAGATGGACCGTTGTTGCTGTAGACGATGGTGTAGAAGAGCGAGTCACCTGCATCGGCTGGATCAACGTTGTCGGTCTTCTCAATGCTCAAGTCGGCACCCTCCCCGACGTAATGGCTAACATCGGTGTCGGTTGCGTTCTCGCCAGACAGGTTCTCGACAAAGCCTTCAACCGTGACTTCGTTGCGATATTGGCCTTCAGTGGCCGTACCTGTGACGATACAGGTGAAGGAGTCCCCAACGACCAAGAGCGCAATTTTGTCGGCTGGACAGAACCCGTTGATGTTACCTTCGATGTCATCCGTCACTGTGATGTCTTCCAAGTTGACATTACCGATGTTGGTGACAACATAAACCCATGTGACCGTATCGCCGACACCAATGGCTGGCCCCGGTGCAGTGTCCGCATCCTCTCCATTGGTGGATTTCTCGACACGGATGCCCCGTGATTCTGGTGTCAAGCCTGCATCGACATCATCCTTATCCTCACCTGTTGCCAGTGGGAAGACATCGGTTTCGCCGGATGGGTTGATGTCGCTGTCAACGGTGTCATCGCTGCCTTCATCCTTTGGGCTGACAATGAAGTCGGCTGGGACTTCGACCACGACTTGGTAATCACCTGCTGGTAAGTTATCAAAGAGATACTGCCCACCATTGTCTGTCATGGTTGTCTCCAATTCGTTGCCATCACCGTTCAATAGTTTGACCGTTACATCATCAATACCCGGCTCATTGGGGTCCTGAATGCCATCACCGTTGGTATCGCTCCAAACCGTGTCACCAATCGAACCAAGACCGCCTAATCCGGCATCTACATCATCAATCTCTTCACCCGACTCAACAGTGATGGGGTCGGTCTGACCAGTGGTTGGGTCAGGGTCACTGTCCGTTGCATCGTTGCCGCCTTGGTCCTGTGGACTCAGTTCAAAGCCATTTGGCTCTTCAAACTCAACGATGTATGTGCCTGGCAGGACAGGGAACTCGTAATTACCGTTCGGGTCAGTCGTAGTTGTAGCAATTGGATTGCCATTTGCGTCAAGCAGGTTGACCGTTACATTCGGTACACCCTCTTCACCGGGGTCCTGAACACCATAGTTGTCTTCATCCGCAAAGACCGTGTCGCCAATACTGCCTAGCTGTATGACACCTGCATCAAGCGTGTCATTGTCCGTGCCGGATGGAATCACCACTGAATCAGTTGCGCCGATGTCTGGGCCAGAATTAGGATTGGCATCGCTGTCAACGGTGTCATCGCTGCCTTCATCGCGGTCAGTAAATTCAAAGCCTGTTGGTTTCTCAAAGACGACATAGTACTCGCCCGGCTGG
>JBCCFC010000197.1:0-14157 GCA_039029935.1 Chloroflexota bacterium | reverse complement strand
TCAAACATTAACAATTACTCAAATTTATGCGTCTCATAGTGTAGGGAAAAATTTTATACTTGCTAATTATAGAAAGGCGTTATTGAATCTGGAGCGTGACAGAAAAATTCAAACTAGACCATCACAAAGACGGAAAGGTACGTTTGCAAAATCTGTCCAAGCAACTTTTCCATCATAAATCTTTGATTATTGACGAATAAAAACATTGGTGCTAATCTATTTAGTAGTAATTTATCGTTAGTGTTAACTTGATGCTTGGTAAAATAAGCAATTGGAGGCAACTCATGGGACAAAAAACATCAATAGAATGGACTAACCACACATTCAATCCTTGGTGGGGATGTATGAAGGTGTCACAAGGCTGCAAGCATTGCTATGCCGAATCGTGGGCAAAGCGTTATGGTCACGATATATGGGGGATTGAGAAAAACCGACGAACTTTTAGCAGGCAACACTGGTCGCAGCCTAAACGATGGCATAATTCTGCCATAAAAAATAATGAACGCAAACGCGTTTTTTGTGCATCTATGGCTGACGTTTTTGAAGACAATCCATATGTTGACTCAGAGCGGGAAAAGCTATGGCAAGTGATTGATGATACAGAAATGCTTGACTGGTTGCTGTTGACCAAAAGACCGCAGAATATGACCAGCTTTGTCCCTTGGACATCTAAGTGGCCGAACAATGTGTGGGCAATGACAAGTGTAGAGGACCAAGAGCAAGCCGATGAGCGAATTCCGCTTTTGCTTGATGTACCCGCAAAGATACGAGGATTATCTGTTGAGCCATTACTTGGCCCACTTGATTTACAGCCTTGGCTTAATAATCTTCATTGGGTTATTGTAGGCGGCGAAAGTGGAGGTGGTTCACGACCAATGCACCCAGATTGGGTCCGTTCACTTCGAGATCAATGTCAAGAGCATAATGTTTCATTTTTTTTTAAACAATGGGGAAATTGGATTCCATCCGAAGATGATGTAAAGGCCAAAAAGGTCCAATTTACGCCAGGCAAAGACGGTTCGCAGGATTGTTTGATGAGGCGTGTGAGTAAGAAGATGGCAGGCCGAATCATTGATAATCAACAATGGGATGAAGTACCTCACTACTCACTTGAATAACCGAATTCTTTACCTGATATTTAAGGCGAAACCTTCGGGAGGTGACGAGAAATAGTCTGCACTATCTGAGTGTATGTTGTCACCTTCCGAAGGTTAAGCTACTCGTATTATGTAATGAATTAGGTGCTTATTCCATCTTCCAATCGAACCACCCCTCATGTGGACCGGGCAGTAGGCCGTGCCCTAACCCATCCACACAGTGAGATGCTAACCGCAGTGTAAATGGTGCGCCTGTCATCGCAATGGCTACTGGTGGGATACTGGGTTGCTCAACTTTGAAACGCTCGTCGGTCGCATCAAAGCCTTCAAAGTTCTGGAACGGATAGGCTCCGTTGATGATGGGGAAATCCAACTCAATCAAAATGGCACCATTGCCCCCATCATCGGAATGGAAGCCGTGGATGCCGTTGTAGTTGGGTGTACTGACTGCATCTAGCTCTTCATCAAGATGTGTAGATGGCACAAGCGGTGTTCCAGGAATGCCCATGAGTGGATTACCACCAAACGAAACCCCATTAACATCTTCACCAAGCAAACGCAGCCACATGGTAAAGTAGGTGTTGGGCCGGACATCACTGACCTTGACAGCAACCGTGCTTTTACCCGCACCTTGGCGAATTTCCAGTGTAGCCGCTGCATCAGGCCAATCATAGGGTGCATAGGGGTAGTCCGCATCTGCGTCTTGGCACTCAACCGCCACGCTTTGTCCTGTCGGCATCACGGTGTCAAAGGCCAAGCGTGGGAACTCACCCGAATACGCAATGGGTAGCTGCGCACTAGGTTGTGCAGCTTGTGTTTCATTCGCAACGATTGGCTGTACCTGACATGCGCTGAGTAACAGAGAAAACAACACACCAACAGCAAGCACTGTCATCAAATTCTGTTTCATATTATCCTCCTATAGAATGATTATGATGGAAGACTGCGATATTGAAATTAGTTTTGTGTTAAGTTGAGTATTCTTATCATCGTGTTTCAACTTAATAATGACAGTATAGCGAGTCGGACGTCCCACAGTCGTCCATAAATCGTGGATTGACTCTATAAAAGTGTGAATTATTTATTTTTATCGTGAAAACAAACAGAAACGATCCAACTACACTAAAACTTACTCTCTTGGGAAAGCCTGAAATTTGGGATGGTGATGTGTCTATCGATAGCCTGAGTGCAAAATCTCAAGCACTACTCTTTTATCTGGCGATGACGCAAAAGCCACATCTACGAACAACGCTGGCGACGTTGTTGTGGGACGAGATGTCGGAAACACGAGCGCGCGCCAATTTGCGCAAGGTATTACAGCAGCTTCGGGAAACAATTGGTGATTATCTGAGCATTGATCGGCACTCCGTGGCTTTGATCGAACCCCTCTGCTGGGTTGATGTATGGGAACGCCAGCAGGTGATCGGTAAAGGCAACAGTAAAGTGGCTTTGCAGCACGCTGTCGATTGCTACAAAGGAGAGTTTCTCGCTGGGTTTCAAGTGCGGAATGCCGTTGACTTTGAAGATTGGATCACAGCAGAGCGAACCAAGCTACGTGAGGCGACTGTCGACAACCTAGAACATCTAGCATCTTTCTATGCGGCGCAGAATGGCAGCATCGAATCCCGCAAGCTTGCCATTCGTGCTATCCGACGCATCATTGAACTCGAACCTTGGCGTGAAGAGGCGCACCGCCGTCTGATACAGCTATTTGCGGATGACGGGGATCTTGGCAGCGCACTGACTGCGTATGAAAAATGTCGAGAAACCCTTAGAGATGAATTAGATGTTGAACCGAACGCCGAAACCAAGGCGTTGATTGTGGCATTACGCAATAGCTCCTATCAATCACAGCAAACGACCTTTCCCCAGTCAAAGGAGCGTCATGATGCTGCAACGTTGCGCTCCACGACGATAACCATAAGTGCTGACTATCCGCTCACGGGGCGAGATGCCGAATGGCAACGGTTGACCAATTTGTGGCATTCACTGAAGAAGCCCTATTTTGTGTGCATTGGTGGTGAATCTGGCATTGGAAAGACTCGCTTGGCTGAAGAATTGCTGATACAGGTTGAGCAAGCAGGTCAATTCTCTGCACGAACACGCTGCCATGCGCTAGAAGGGCGATTGGCGTATAGCCCAATTGTCGATTGGTTACGGACACCAACGCTCAAATCCAATTTAGCGCATCTCAAAGAGGTATGGCTGACTGAGATTTCGAGATTACTACCGGAAATACGACATGAGTACCCAGACCTGCTACCGCCCCAACCGCTCCAAGAACGTTGGCAGCGCAAACACTTTTTTGATGCCCTTGTTCATGTCTTTACGATAAACAGCACCTCTTTATTGCTGGTTTTGGATGATTTACAGTGGTGTGATGGTGATACATTGGCATGGATTCAATATTTGGTCGAACGCAGTGAGAAACCGCTTCTTGTGGTTGGAACAGTCCGAACAGACGAAATTGACGATGTGCATCCGTTGCGTCCAGTGCAGCAACAGCTTGCACACCAAGGTAACTATATGGGAATCCCGCTGAAACCGCTTGGAAAAGACGCGGTTACGTCATTGGCAAACAAGGTCGCTAAACAAGGGCTGCTCCATGAGGATTTTGCTACCTTATTTGAGGACACGGCTGGAAATCCACTCTTTGTGATTGAGAGTGTCCGCTCCACAGAAAACAAATCCACAAAAACCATTGCGACGATGACACATGACCATGACCATGATTTGAGTCGTAATCAGGTATCAATGCCGCCCAAAATGTATAGCGTCATCCAATCACGGCTTGCGCAACTGTCGCACCAATATCAACGATTAGCACAGGTTGGCGCAACGATTGGACGCGCATTTGATATTGCTCTATTGACCCAAGTCACCCAACTTGATATAGAGACAGTTGTCGATCAATTAGAAGAACTTTGGCAACGCAAACTGGTTCGCCAAGTTGATGAGGTTCGCTTCGATTTTAGTCATGACCGCATTCGCGATGTTGTTTATGCCGAGATTAGCCCGGTTAAGCGACCTTTACTCCATCAAAAAGTTGCAACGGCATTAGAAATGCTGCACAAAAATAATCTTGAACCATTGTACGGTGAATTGGCTGCGCACTACGAATACGCAGGCAGGCTCGAACACGCTGTTGATTATTATTGGAAGACGGCAAAGGTATCACGTCAGCTATTTGCACACCAGCGATCACTCAATAATCGTCAGAATGCACTGGCTTTGCTCAAGAAACTGCCTGATCGTATCGAAAATAAGCAATTAGAGATTGACCTCCTCAATGAGATCGGAGAAGATCATAACAACATTGATGGCTTGGGGCATCCACTCAGTGGAAATGCTTGGCATCAGGCATATACATTAGCTTCCCGTTCAGGAACAGACATTCAACGAAGTCGACTACTTAACCATTTAGTGGGATATTATCGGTTGAGAAGCGAGTGGGTGGAATCACAGAAATTTGCCATACCTGCCATTAATATGTCAGAAAAAGTAGATGATACAGCATCATTCGTCCAAGCCTATTTTAGCCTTGCCATCAATCATACCCATTTCGGGAATCTACCCAAAGCCAAAGAACTCTTTGAAACATTACGCCAGCAACTGTCCGAGGTCAATGACACGCCAATTCGCTATGCATTTGGGCATTCTGTGAAATATGGACACTGTTTATGGATGCTCGGTTATCCTGACCAAGCCCGTCACTTTGGACTAGAGTCACTACAGTATGCACGTAATAATCAGGTTAACCTGCCTATGGCGATGAACCTATATAATATGACTTTGGTCTTTAGACAAGATATAGCTGACGTAGAGTCCTTGGCCACAGAGCAGATTGCGGTCTCTACCAGACAACAATCTGCTTTCTTTCTTCGCTGCGCTAACGTGTATCAGGGGTGGATTTGGGCACGTCAAGGGAACTGCCAAGAGGGAATCGCGCTCCTCAAGAAAAATACGGATGAACATAGAGCCTGTGGGAATCGCATCTTTGACGTTTTCTGGCGTTCTTTATTGGTCGAAGCCTACCTGTTGATGCCTGAGCCAGAATTAGCACTGAATGAAGTTGATCATTTGCTGACGTTTGCGGAAGAAACGGGTAATCGATACTGGAACGCTCATCTACTGAAATTAAGAGGGGACTCGCTGGCAGCCCTGCTTTTTCCAGATCACGAAATCGAAGCATGTTATCAGCAAGCCATTGATACTGCCCGCCAGCAATCAGGAAAGTCGCTGGAACTGCGAGCTGCAATTGCACTGGCTAGGCTGTGGCAAAAGCAAGGCAGAATTGTTGAGGCACACCAATTACTCTCACCAATCTATGAGTGGTTTACAGAGGGATTTGATACAGCGGATTTGCAAGAGGCACAAGCCCTCTTGGATGCGCTCAAGTGAGAGCCATAAACGCACGACAACCAAATGCGAAAATCACAGAGAACTCCGTAGTGTCAAATTATCGTTGATATGCTATCCTACGCAGGATAAACTTACCAGCAAATATAGTGAAAGGCTTCGTAATCAACATGAGCTTATCAATAAAAAACATCGAACAGCATGTCCTCAACATGCATACCCGCATCCCCTTTCGCTATGGCATCGCCACCCTCACTGCGCTGCCTCATCTCTTTGTCAGCGTCACTCTAGAGGTCAATGGCAAAACCCAACTTGGCGTGGCATCGGATGGACTCGCCCCCAAGTGGTTCACCAAAAATCCAGATACATCCATCAAACATGACTTAGATGAAATGTTTGATGTCATCGCTGCCGCCTGTCGCCACGCGCAGGAGATTGGCGAGGTTGAGACGGTCTTTGATATGTGGCAGATACTCTATATCCAGCAGAAGGCATGGGCGGTGAATACAGCGTACCCACCGCTGCTCTGGAATTTGGGTGTGAGTTTGGTGGAACGCGCCGTTATTGATGCCTTCTGCCGTGCGACTGGAACAACGTTCACTGATGCGTTGCGGACCAATACGCTAGGCATACGTTTGGGTGAAGTTCATCCCGAACTTGAAGGGGCGACGCCAAGCGACCTGCTGCCAGCAAAGCCATTGCGTACAGTCATGGCTCGGCATACACTGGGGCTAGGTGATCCACTGACGGCTGATGACATCGGCGATGATGATCGCGTGGACGATGGTCTCCCACAGGCGTTGACCGACTGTATCGACCGTTATGGGCTACGTTACTACAAGATCAAAATCAAGGGCAACAAGGATGAGGATTTTGCACGTTTGACACAGCTTGCGCAACTAATTGAAGCAAAGGTGGGCGTAGATTATCGCTTTACACTGGATGGCAATGAGCAATATCACACCGTTGCTGAGTTTCAGATATTTTGGGAAGAGTTGACTGCGGAGAAAAGCCTCGAACCATTCTTGCAGCGTCTACTCTTTGTTGAGCAACCTTTCCATCGCGCCATTGCATTGAGTGCGGAGACAGGTGCGGCGTTGACCGCATGGGGTGCGCGACCACCGATGATTATTGACGAATCGGATGGCGACCTAGACAGCCTACCTACTGCCTTGGCCTGTGGCTATGTTGGCACAAGCCACAAGAACTGCAAGGGTGTATTCAAGGGCATCGCCAACGCCTGTCTGTTGGCTCATTATGGGCAACAACAGCCTGAACAGTCATTTATGCTAAGTGGCGAAGACCTCTGCAATGTGGGGCCAACGGCATTGTTACAAGACTTGGCGGTGATGGCAAGCATTGGGGCGGAGCATGTCGAACGCAACGGACATCACTATGTACGTGGCTTGACCGTCTATCCACAGGCCATGCAAGAGGCGATTCGGGCTGCACATCCAGACGCGTACCAACAGCATGAAGACGGCTTTGTCGCTCTGGATATTAACGATGGTCTACTCACTGTCGGCAGCGTTGTGGATGCGCCCTTTGGCGTCGGCTTTGACTTTGACCCAAGACAATTTACACCTGTGGATGAATGGCAATTTGAGTCATTGGGGTTAACGTAATACGGGCAAGATGCCCATAGTGGACAGATGTCCGCGTGACTATACACATCGGAGAAAACAAATGAGTACGAACACACCATCAATTAAAACAACCGTTGTCGGTAGCTATCCTGTTCCCAACTGGCTCCACGCATTACCCTCTACGCAAGCACTCAAAGATGCTATCATGGTCATTCTCAAGACCCAAGAACTAGCAGGGTTGGATGTAATTGCTGACGGTGAGCTATCACGCTTTAATATCAACCATCCCGAAACCAACGGTATGATTGAGTATTTTATTAGCCCAATGGGTGGCATTGAAACGCAGTTAAGCCGTTCGGAGATTGCCGCCTTCCGTGCCAAAGAGGGCATGGGCTTTCGCACCAAACCAGCCGGAGCCGTGCGTAGTAAAATTGATGAGGGGCTATTGAATTTGCCTGCTGACTGGGAATTTGTCAAGCCGTTGACCACGCATCCGCTCAAGTTCACGTTGACAGGACCCTACATGCTGGCAAAAACGTTGGTGGATGAGCATTATGGTGATTTGCGGGCGTTGACAATGGACTTGGCCGATGTGCTGCGTAAACAGGTCGCCGATATTGATGCATCCATCATTCAAGTCGATGAAGCCAATTTGCCTGGCCACGCCGAAGACGCAAGTTGGGCGCATGAACCGTTCAACCATGTCCTTGATGCCATCCAAGGGGAGCGAGGGCTGCATCTCTGCTTTGGCAACTATGGCGGACAGAGCATCCAGTCTGGGCTTTGGCGGGAACTGATGGGCTTTCTCAACAATCTGCATGTAGACCATCTGATTTTGGAGTTTGCACGGCGTGGCTATGATGAACTTGAATTTTTCAAAGACCTGCGCGATGATATTGCGCTTGGAATCGGTGTCATTGACATCAAAACCAACGAGGTTGAGTCATCCGACGAAGTGGCGCGTCGTATCGAAACGTCGGTCAAGGCATTGGGTGTAGAGCGGATTGGATGGGTCCATCCCGATTGTGGGTTCTGGATGCTCCCTCGCAGTGTATCGGATCGAAAAATGGTAGCGTTGGTACAGGGGCGTGACCAATTTTTTGGTATAGGTTAATTTTGTCGTTGTCTGTGTAAGAAAGGTATGTGTATGAGACGTATTTCGACCCTTAGTCTGTTTAGCGGAGCGGGAGGGTTAGATATTGGCTTTCATCAAGCGGGTTACGATATTGTTGCCTGTGTGGAGATTGAGGAGAAATATTGCAAGACCCTTAAATACAATCAACAACTTGGCACATATTTCTCCACACAGGCAACTATTTACAATCAAGATATCCGCGAATTTGATCCAACTCCCTATCAGGATAAAGGAATTGAGTGTATCGTCGGTGGTCCACCCTGCCAAACATTTTCTGCTGCTGGTCGGCGGTCAGGTGGTGTGATTGGCACAAATGATATGCGGGGGAAATTATACGAGTCCTACTGTAGAATACTGGATTCCATTCAACCCAAGGTATTCATTTTTGAGAATGTCTACGGAATCTTGGGTGCAAATGGAGGGGAGCCTTGGCGAGAGATTGTTAAGGCTTTTACCGAGCATGGTTATATCTTATTCTCGGAAATTCTAGATGCCGCCGACTATGGTGTTCCACAGCATAGAGAACGCTTATTTTTAGTTGGTGTTCGCGATGGATTCTACCATTTCCCGATGCCAACCTATGGCCCAGATGCGGATACGGGACAGAATTTTGTTTCTGCACTAGATTCTGTTCAAGACCTGCAGTCAGAAGATGAGCCGTATCATGTCGGTCTAGGTGGGCTTTACGGACATCTGCTACCCGAAATTCCTGAAGGGCTAAACTATGCGTTTTTTACGGCTGAAATGGGCCATCCAGAACCCGTTTTTGCATGGCGGTCAAAATTTCATGATTTGCTTTATAAAGCAAATCGGCATGAACCTTGCCGAACACTAAAAGCAAGCCCTGGAAAGTTCACAGGACCATTGCATTGGAAAAATCGTTATTTTACGATGCCAGAGTTAAAACGGTTGCAAACGTTTCCTGATGATTACGAATTGGTTGGATCATATAAGCAAGTGATGGAACAAATTGGCAACGCGGTTCCATCAAAATTGGCGTACCATATCGCTGTTAGTGTACGCGAGCAGATTCTTGAGCCAATGCCGATTGAACAACAAACTTTTTCTGTACGTCCACCCCATTTTCAATCAACCTTTAGAACACGTCAGCGTGAGAAAACGAAACAGTTTCGCCAACGTGCCGAAAAAGCAATTGAAGCGAAATATGGACGATTGACCTATCTGAATGCGGATGATGCCCAGACCTATAAATCGACTAAATTCTATGTGTCTCGCCCCGATAAATATACAAGAGAACTATCAACAAAAAGACCCAAAGGGTTAAAAACATACTCGAATATACAAATAACAGAAATTGGTCGTCATATCCGAATCGATCTTGATGAGATAAGTGGCTTAACACAATCAAAGCCAGCAATACAAGTTGATGTGAAAATTCAGGGTTTAGAGAAGTATATCCCTCGATTTCAAACATTACGATTTAGCGCATCTATTCCAACTATGTCTAATATTTTTGATTGTTGGAAGGAGATTGAAGCCTGTTTGATTGAACGATCTAACTTTTTTACATTAATTGATATCTATGGTCATTATGCCAATCGAGGTGACGCCATTCATATCGAAACAGAGATTCATACGAATGAAGATACTCAACATAATCATACCGAATTTTTATCCAGTCTAATTTATTTTAGCCAAACAAAACATTGTGGTGAGTTTCTGTGCCAACAAGAGTTATGTCAGAATCTAGAAATTCATGAACGTGAGCTAGACTTGGTTATACAAGAACTAAGAAATCTGCGGTATGATGTCCGAACAAACCATACCCACCCGATTGTAAAAAAAGATCAAATTTTATGTACCTATCCTTTTCCACTACTGTCACCAAAAGCGTTAGTGGAAAGTAAGGCATTGGTGCTTGCCGAAAGCCCTGTGGCGTATATAACAGGCTAAATCATCATGACGGATAAATTTGAACAGTTGAAATCTCATCTGCAAAGGCTGTTTCATTCGGCAAATCAGATTGTAGAAAACAATCAAGAAGAACGCCTGTTGCGTCTGTATCCAGATGAGGTCTCGAAAGCAACCGAATTAGCCAAACTCAAACACGCTTTTCGTGGCGCAGCGATAACATTGCTGGCATATAAGCTAGTTGATTGGGAACAGGATATACGTGCGCACAAGGATGAGTATGATGGCGGTTTTTCTGCGCGCTCATTTGATACAAAAATTACGGTCCCTTTTTTGATTGAGCAATCATTGCCAAGAAATGTTGAGACACATTGGCTTACGCAAACGTTATCTTTTGCACCTACACTCACTAGCAATGTTAATCTGAAAACGGTTCCAAAAAAATCAGGGCCGCTTTTGGTAGAAGTTGTTAACTTGGCTCAAAAAGCTTCTTCACAAGATATCATTGAAGCGATGGTAACGGTGATTTTTGTTGAGTTGATTAAGATCAGGAATAAAGAGAAAGTTATTCTTACCAAACCAAAAAATCTACCGATTTATGTTGTCACCAATCTACTAAAGCGACACTTTGCGCATAGCTACAAATCCAATGCACCTCGTTTACCTCAAATTGCCATCTATGCGATATACCAAGCGATACTTCCACAGAACAAACGATTTGATGGCCAAGAGCTACAGCCACTTCAGCGGTTGAAATCTGCAGATAGAAAAGCTGGAACGGTGGGTGATGTTGTGGTTGTTCAAGGACAAAAGCCTGTCGAAGCTGTCGAGATTAAATTTGACCAGCCAATTTCTTACATCCACGTTTGTGAAGCTATTGAAAAAGTGAGAGCAGAATCAGTTCGTCGTTATTATTTGCTTTCGACCAAAGGAATTGCTATTGAGGATGAAGCGGATATTAATGACATTAAAACTCGATTTCTCAAACAAAATGGTTGCGAAATTATTGTCAATGGTGTGATTGAGACAATTGGTTATTATCTGCGGTTGTTACCCGACACAACCGAGTTCCTATTCAATTATGCATCTTTGGTGGAAATGGACCCCGACACAAGTTATGAACACCGAATTGCATGGAATGAGGACTGTACACAAATATAGTTTGACATGCCTAATACTGAAACGAAAGGACAATAAATTATGACAATGGATCTACAACGCCGCAAATTTGGTAATGAGAATAATTTTAAACGCAGTCGTAAGATTGCATTATATAAGCTAGGGACAGAAAAGCGGCCTGCGGTCCTGCAAGTTGCCAGTGAAGAGCGGGAGGCAGAAGTACAGACCATCTGTGACGAAAATGGGTGGCATTGCGAGATCAGCGTTGTGGCTGATTCGCCAGAAGACATTGCTGATCTGGAGGAATTACAGAACCCGCCACAAGCAGTCACGGTCGAAAAATCGCTCAAACGTAACGACCCATGTCATTGTGGGAGTGGCAAGAAATATAAGAATTGTCATGGGCGAAAGTAATGTAAGATTGCAGGTTGCAGAGTTGCAAAGTTGCGGGTAAGATTAGGGTACGCTTATTATTTGCAACTTTGCAACTTGCAATTTCTCAGGAGAAATCTTATGTCGGTCGCAACCAAGGAACAAGTACAGGATAGAGTTCAAGACACTGTTCAAGACGCAGCAATTGGATCATTGAATGGTTATATGAATGGCAATAGCCAGAATGGGCACAGTGGGAACGGACATAGTAATGGCGCATCTGCGACAATACAAAATATCACAGTAGAAGAAGTCACGTTGCCCAGCCCCAAGAAAATGCCGTTTGGGATTATTGACTGTGATATGCATCATAATCTGCCCAAAGTCGATGCGCTCTTTCCCTATCTACCGCGTAAATATGTCGAACAAATTCAGGATTTTGGTCCGATGATGCCAGGCATGACCTATACCAATGTCCCCGGAAGCGGCTGTCGCGATGATTTGTGGCATGATTATGAGCACTTGGATATGAATCCATCCGCCGTGCCAGAGGTCGCACGTGAAGCCCACATGGACATCTATAATGTTGCCTACGGTATCCTAACAGGCGGTGCGACAGGCGGTGCAGCGGTTCACCCAAATCCAGATTATGCATCGGCCTATTGCAGTGCCTTCAACGACTATACACTTGAGTATTGGAGCGGCACCGACCCGCGCCTTAAGTCCTCCATCCACATCTCACCGCAAGACCCAGACTTGGCCGTCGCTGAGATTGAACGCCTTGGAGACCGCCCAGAAATTGCCCAAGTTATGATGCCAGCGGGTGCACGAATGCCCTATGGCAATCGTTTCTATCATCCGATCTATGCAGCCTGTGAAGCCTACAACTTACCTGTCTGTATTCATTTTGGTGCGGAAGGTGGTGGTGTCAGCGCCCCCCCAACAGCCGCTGGCTATCCGACCTATTACCTAGAAATGCGCATGGCTCGGCCACAGATTGCGATGGCGCATGTGACCAGCTTGATCTGTGAGGGCGTCTTTGAGAAGTTCCCCAACTTCAAGTTCCTCTTTATCGAGCATGACACCTTCTGGGTGTCGGGGCTGATGTGGCACATGGACACCGATTGGAAAGGGCTGCGTGACTACACCCCTTGGGTGAAGAAGTTGCCCAGCGAGTATCTGCGCAGCAACATCCGCTTTGGCTCGCAACCCATGCCCAACACACCCACCCGTGCCGACTTGGAGAAATATCTTGAATGGATGTGGGCTGATGAGGTGATGGTCTTTGCCAGCGACTATCCACATTGGGATTGGGATGAACCCAATATGTTCTTGGCTGGGTTTGATAAGGACTTTAGACGACGGGTGATGTACGAAAACGCCAAGGAACTATACCGATTTTAAACTGAATTAATACTGACTCCACTGAAAAAAGTCCGACTTCTGTAGAATTTGTTATTCGCTACCACTGGTAAGAAGTCGGACTTTTGTATCGGTTTGACCTTTTTTCAGCAGAGTCAATACTGATACGGGCAAACACGGGTAGGGAATTTTTTATCCGTGTTTGTCCGTATCAGTACCTCTTTCTTCATAAATGAGTAGGTTGATATGAGTAAGAAACGGACTGTGATTGCGCCAGTAGAGGCCATTTCTGCTGGTGAACGTAAAATTTATAAAGTTAACAACCGCGAAATTGGTATTTTTAACATTGATGGTGAATTCTTTGCTCTGCGTAATGCCTGTCCGCACAGAGGCGCCCCCGTTTGCAAAGGACGATTACGTCCCTACATTGGGCCACCTGTGCAGGCCAATGACATTGGGAACGTGACTTATGAACGTGAGGATGCAGTTGTCAAGTGTCCGTGGCATCTGTGGGAGTTTGATGTACGCACAGGTGTGTCTATGCATGATGAGACGTTACGGGTGCAGTCTTTTCGTGTGGAGGCTGAGGATGGGCAGATTGTGTTGTATACAGGGTAGGTGTATAGCAACAGCCTGATAGGAGGTGGGAATGAATAATCAGACAAATAACCAACCGATTAAATTTGTAAATCCAAAGAATGATGTCGCCTTTAAAAAGATTTTTGGGAGCGAAGAGAAGAGTGAGGTCTTGATTGGTTTTTTGAATGCGGTGATGGATTTACAGGGCGATGATGCAATTCAACGTATTAGCATTCACAATCCTTACCAATCACTCAAACTCCAGATCGAAAAGCAAACTATTTTGGATATTATTGCCACCGACAATCGTGGTTTTAAGTTCATTGTCGAGATGCAAGTCGCGAATGTGGAGAGTGTACTAAAACGATTCTCGTTTTATGTTGCAAGAGAGTTTGCTGGACAAATTGAAACGGGCGAGGAGTACCGCAAATTAGTGCCAGTGGTCTTCATCGGGGTCTTGGACTTTAAGCTATTTATACCACCAAAAGAAAAAAATGGTGTCAAACTCAAGCCAGAAGAACTACAGTCAATAGAAGAAGCCATTGCGGCCAAAAGGAAACATGCTTACCTCAGTTGTCATCAAGTTCTTGATACAGAAACTCACAAGCAATGGATTCAAGACTTTACCTTTTACTATATAGAGTTACCTAAATTTCAGAAGAAAGAGAATGAATTG
>JBCCFC010000196.1:0-14185 GCA_039029935.1 Chloroflexota bacterium | reverse complement strand
GGTTCCAGGCTCCTGCGATGCCATTACAGCAAATTTCCCCGATTCGACATTAAACATCACCGCTGGGCACTATCGAACGCTGATTTTGACTGATTTTGATCGTTTTAATAAGGATGTCACGACACTAAATTGGTTTATGACCCGTTTGAATAGTTTTAAAAATCACGCCACAGTTGATGGTATTGTGATTGATGTGCGAGAAGATGCACGCGTTGCCGCTGCCAGAGCGCAGGCAGATGCCTATCCAGATTGTCCGGTTGCGCAAAATCTACTTGCAGACACGATCCGAGAACTCGTGTTGGCCTATCGCGAGCAAAATCCTGTCGAGTACATTGTCATTTTGGGCAACGATCACGTGATCCCCTTCTATCGCTATCCAGATCAAGCGACGCTTGCGAATGAGCAAAATTTTGTGCCACCTGTCGAAAATGGAACCGCTTCGCAAGCGAGTCTCAGAGGGGGCTACATCCTAAGCCAAGACCGTTATGGGACAACCGAGGATATTTCGTTCCAAGATGACAGCTTACCACTGTTTGATCTAGCCGTTGGGCGTTTGGTTGAGTTTCCGATTGAAATCGCTAAAATGCTTGATGCTTATTTGGATGTCGACGGTGTTGTCGAGCCACCTGCCACAGCCTTGGTGACGGGCTATGACTTCTTGGCCGATGCGGCCCATGCAATCCGAGATACGCTTGAAATCAGTCTTGGTGAGTCAAACGTACAGACGCTTGTAACGGATCGAGAAGTCTCACCGGATGATCCTGCTTCGTGGAATGCGGGGCAACTATCCTCGATTATTGGCTCAAGCGACGCGGATATTGTTTTCTTTGCAGGGCATTTTAGCGCAAACTCTGTCTTGGCGGCTGATTACGAAACTCGCTTGATTGCCTACAGCCTGTCACAAGTTGGTGATTGGCTCGATTGGAAAAATACGCTTGTCTTTAGCCCCGGGTGTCACATTGGCTACAATATCGTCAATGAGCATCGCGTGGATGGGGTGACGCCCGTTGTAGATTGGACGCAAGCCTTTGCACACAAGCAGGCGACGTTGATTGCGGGGACGGGGTATCAGTATGGTGATACTGACTTTATTGAATATGCCGAACGACTCTATTTAGAACTGACCCATCAGTTGACCAATGCCGATGGCCCGATTGCGATTGGTGATGCACTGGTAACATCCAAGCAGCTTTACCTCTCTCAAATTGGTCAATTACGACCCATTCATGAAAAAACACTGCTACAGACAACCATGTTTGGGTTGCCAATGTTAAAAATGGATATGCCAACACCTGAAACTGAGACAGATAACAACTGGTGGGACTCTATATCTTGGTGGTGGAACTGGCATAACTTTAATGAGGACCATGACTGGCAGTGGTGGGGGGATGGCGGAAGTGTTTTGGCAAGCAGCCGCGACATGACAGCACCTCAAAGCAATCAGGATGAATCAATTGTTACGTCAACCGCTGGTGTGGCTAGCGGACCAGGGACACAACTGAACTTGCATATGGCGAATGTTGCCATACAGCCAGCATTGACACTCAATCACAAAACGCTCAATGATTTGACCAACGGCGTTGACTCCGCAGACACCGTACAGGCTTCGTACTTTGTGGGCAAAAATGGCGTGGTTGCCAACCCTGCCGAGCCGATTCTGCCGATGGAACAATATATTACCGATGCACCGGATGACGACTTGATTTTGCGGGGTGTTGGTCTGCGCAGCGCAACCTACACCGACCATCCACACCTAATGCCGTTGACGGGTGCACCGACGACTGAAATTCGTGGTGTCCATACCAACTTCCACTCAGATGTTTTCTATCCTGTACAACCTTGGCGCATCAACTACTTTGACCGTCTCTTTAAACAGGGGGCAGAGGGACACACACGCATGACACTGATGCCTGCACAATATCGTTCACTGTCACATGGCACCGACACGGGCATTATGCGTGAATTTGACAACATGGATTTTCGTCTCTTCTATGTTGATGCCGATGACTACAGCGAACTGGCCGCTGCCGCTGCACCACCTGCTATCTCGTATGTAATGGCAACCTCAACCGCTATGGGCAATGGCTCGACCATGGTTTACTTCACGGCGGATGTGCAGGGGCATCCATCCGCAGGCATACAAGAAGTTTGGGTGACATACACATCGCTTGGCAGTGCCGGACAGAGTAACAGCTTGAACGGTCAATGGCAGTCACTGGACTTGACGCAAGATGCAGACCTATCTGTACGCTGGACGGGGACGCTGGTGGTGGATGGCTCTGTCAATATCAACGATTTCCGCTACATGGTACAAGCGGCCAACGGCATGGGATTGGTGAGCATGGATGCTAATTTAGGTGCCTATCACCAGGCTGATTTGGATGCTGGTGAGCAGGTAGATGATACGGACCCGTTGATTACAAGCCCGGCTGCACCCGCTGTGCCATTTGCTGTGCAAGTGATGAACAGCCTCAACACAGCCATGCCCACGCGGTTGACCATGCATGAAACAGCTTTTGCGATTCATGTACCGGATGGCCTCAATAACAGCCTTGCCAGTACAGATGAAGAATCGCTGGTCATCGCTACACTGACAGGGCTTGACAATCAAGTATTGACCGAGAAAACCGTGCTGGCGGTCATTGCACCAAACATTTCACCAAACAATGAGGCATCATCTGGCGGTAATACAGACACAATGACGCACCTTGCATTGACAAGCGACCAAATGGGGCAACTGACTTTGACGGCTGGTGATCTCTTATCGCTGGGGCTGACGGGTGGCGAGTATACACTGACACTTTATTTTAGCAGCGAGGTCCCATTGGCGGATGGCTCAACACTCGATTTGCGCGATGACCGTTTTGCGCCCATATCAGCAACGAGTACGGTGAAAATTGACCGAAGCCATACGTTGTTTATCCCATATGTTAGCCAACAATAGATGTATAGACATTTTGCTTGCATCTTCAAAAGATGCAAGCATTATACTTTACAACGAAACTTGACAGAATTTGAACAGTTTTCTACGAACAAACATGATCTACAATAGAATACGGGCAGTTACACACAGTATGATTACACACTGTATGATTACACACAGTTTTATCAACAGTAGGGGTGAATCTCATGAGAGGAAAAGCACACTATCAAAACGTTTGGCATTTATGGAGCATATGCATCCTCATGCTTGCCACAGCATGTCAGGGTGTGGTGCTTCCTGCCGCCCCCATAGACCCATTACCTATACAAGAAGAACCTAACCCAATTACTCAAAATGCTTTACAAAACATTGAAATTCCGCTGAAGTCTGCGATTGCGCAAGATGCACAGGCGCGCTATGCCGTCATTGTGCAAAAGGCAAAAAATCCAGACGATTTTGACGTGGGTATACTTGAAGAGCAGATCGCACAACTTGGTGGCATTGTCACCAAGGATTTACCCATCATCAACAGCTTCGCCGCAGAATTGTCGGGCGAGGCGATTTTTGCGTTGGAGAATCGGCCAGATGTGAGGTTTATCTCTTTGGATCATGTCGCAACAGGTGCTGAGTTTTCTGTCGCGCCTACATCCCCAAATGATCTGCAAACAGTCACATCGCGTATCAGCGATGGCTTTGATGACGGCATGGAAAAGCTAAACGGTGATCCAGCAAAAATGGGGTCAAATTATTTAAAATTTGGCAGCACACATGAAGTGGGGATGCGGTTTCAAAATATCATGATTCCCCATGACGCCACCATTGTCAGTGCCTATATTGAGCTAGCGACCTATGATGTCCGTGATAACAGTACATCCCTCAGCTTTTATGGGGATGCAGCCAATTATAGTGAGGTATTCCAAAATGAGGTTGGCAATTTCTCAGAGCGTACAAAGACCAATGCGCGTGTTGACTGGGATGATGTGCCTGCATGGACCGTCATCAGTCAAACATGGCAGACACCCAACCTTGCCTCGATTGTCCAAGAGATTGTGAGCACCCAAGGATGGGAGGCGGGCAATCCACTGACGATTTTTGCGCATGGATCGGGGCATCGCAGAGCAAAAACCTACAACTTCCAACCCGATGCCGCGCCATTGCTTGTGGTTGACTTTGACACCTCCACGTTTAACGACGATGAACAGTCGGCCAATCCTGATACAGAGATAATTACGGTTCAGATTGATAAGAGCGATGACGATGTCCGCCAAAAGTTGGACAATGGTCGCATGAAGCGGGATCGTTTTAATCTGGATTTCAATCCCAACCACGAAATTGGATTGCGGTTTCGAAAAGTCCCTATCGACGCCGAGGCGAACATCGCCAATGCCTATATTAAATTTCAGACACAGAACGATATTGCGCCGGAGAGTGTTGCGGGCATTATCAACTTTACCTTTGAGGGGGAAGCGACTGACAAAGCTGCTAAGTTTGGGACAGAAAAATGGGACCTGACCAATCGTCAACGAACGAATGCAAGTATTCAAGGCACCCATGAGATTTCACTGGATACACTCGAACATGATCTCTATTCCACTGACATCACACCGATTGTTCAAGAGATTATCAACCGTGATGGCTGGCAAAGCGACAATGATATCGCCATTTTTGTCACAACCCCGATGACAACAGGCTTTTTGAGTTATGACAGCAATCACCCAGACAGTGCCCCTGAGCTGGTGATTGAACTGGCCGCGTTGACAACCGAGGGTGGCCCCAGCTATGAAAGTGAAGTCATCTACGAAACTGGCTTTGAAAATGGGTTTACAGAGTGGATTGTCTCTGGCGACAGTGGGTCAGCATCGCTTTCTAACAATGCCTACAGCGGGCAAAATGCACTCCAGGTTGATGGTCAGGCAGAATTGTCCTTTTATCCATCGGTTGTCGGTGGTGCGCAATATATGCTCACACTTTGGGGGCATACCCTTGCAGGGGCCGAAACCGTTGAGATAATGTATTTCGATGCCTTTGGCAATCTGCTTTCGACTGCATCACGCGACATTCCCACCAATACCTATGGGCAAGTGACCTTTGCCACCATTGCCCCCAACACGGCCACCCATGCGTCCATCTGGATCGATGGTGAAACACCCACCGACTCATTCTTATTGGATGATTTGCGCTTTGAAGGGCTGATGGTGAGTACTGATGAATATCTGACAGCAAGCGGTGTGGATGGGGTTCATGCACAGGGGCTTGATGGCACAGGTGTGACGGTAGCGGTATTGGATTCGGGTATCAACACGGCTATTTTGGGTAAAGAGGTGGTTGCCGCCTATAACGCCGTGAACAACGCCAACAATCCCTATGATCATCATGGGCATGGCACATTTATGGCAGGGGTCATTGCCAACACAACGTTGGACAGCATTGCACCAGCGGCAGATATTGTGGATGTGCGTGTACTGAATAACAATGGACGAGGCACATATTCACAGATTATCGATGGTCTTAACTGGGTATTAGAGCATAAAAATGACTATAGCATTGACATTGTAAATCTCTCCATCAACGG
This sequence comes from Chloroflexota bacterium, assembly GCA_039029935.1. Lineage (GTDB taxonomy): Bacteria > Chloroflexota > Anaerolineae > Caldilineales > Caldilineaceae. The sequence continues at coordinate 8,690 of JBCCFC010000196.1, read as the reverse complement.
TGTGGTCACAGGCCCCTATTGGGAGAACCCACTCAACTTGGCGGTTGAAGCTGTGTGGAATGCGGGTATTGTCGTTGTTGTGGCAGCGGGCAACACTGGCCCCAACCCCGTGAGCATTGCCACACCGGGCAACGATCCCTTTGTCATCACCGTCGGTGCATTCACTGACCACTACACACCTGATTACCAAGGTGATGACTACATTCCACCCTTTAGTGCATCTGGCCCAACCGAGGCTGGTTTTGTTAAGCCAGACGTGCTGGCAACAGGTGCGCATATTCTCATGAAGTTACACGAGGATGCACGACTTGTGCAGGATTACCCAGGGCTTTATCGAGGCAACGGTGTCTATCATGGCTCTGGGACATCACCCGCCGCTGCGATTGCATCCGGTGTGGTCGCCCTCATGCTCCAACAGGACCCCACGCTGACACCCAATCAAGTCAAACATCGTTTGATGGCGACAGCGCAACCTGCTGTGGATGATAACGACATGTTGATTTATCCCATCTATCAACAGGGTGCAGGACGGGTTTGGGCATTGGATGCCGTCTATAGTGATACCGCTGGTGAGGCCAATGTTGGCATGATTCCTGGTGAAGATTACGTTGGACCAATTATCTATGATGATCAGATGGGTGGCTTCCGCATGATTGACCACAACCGCGACCCATTACCTACCGGACAGGACCACTTCTGGGATGGTGGTCACTATTGGGCTGGCAGCGAGTATTGGGGGGGTGGTCACTATTGGGCTGGCAGTGAGTATTGGGGCGGCAGCGAATACTGGGGTGGCAGCGAGTATTGGGGTGGCAGTGAATACTGGGGCGGCAGCGAGTATTGGGGCGGCAGTGAATACTGGGGCGGCAATGCCTACTGGGACGGGAGCAATGGTTGTAATATTGATGACAATGATTGTGCCGATGACGCCTTTAGTGCCTTTTTCGCCGAACAGGTCCCCGCTATCACGGCTCAGATTGACGGTGAAATCTCCGGTTCGTTGACACAGGAAGAGCGTTTCCAACTCTGGCGTACGCTGGACTATCGATCCAATAGCGACGATGAAATCCCTAGCGCATCTCTGGTCGAGCCAGAGCAAGCGAATACACAAGTCTATTTGCCAGTGATTATTCGGTAAGTCAGTAAGGGTATGAGATAAGGCTAATCCACAAAAATAATTACCCGTGTAGTAGGCATTCTCTAATGCCAGCTCACTCGTGTACGACCCGCAATAGAGATTGCTAACTCCGCGTACCGGTGGGTATTTTATTTTGTGGACTGGCCTAACCTCACATACATCTAAATACAACAAGCAAAGCTGTTCATCATCTGTCAAAGTGACAGGTGATGAACAGCTTTATCTTTTTAAAAATACGATATAATCGACACAAATTAATTAACAACAGTTTTCAGGATTCAGTAGAGAGGAACAACCGAATGACAAAACGCGATCACAAGCTATCGACGCTATGGGCTTTATGCATCCTCACGTTGGCAACTGCTTGTCAAGGGTTCACGCCTTTGGCAACCTTGGTCAATATGCCTACAGATAACACAAGCCACTATGCGCATATCATTGAGTCACCACTTTGGGCTGCGATTCAACAGACCCCAACACAACAATTTTCGGTCATTGTCCAAAGTGCGGACGAAATAGAAAGCATCGCTCATCACATTGACCAAGTAGGCGGGCTTGTCACCAAAGACTTGCCCATCATTCACAGTGTTGCAGCCACTCTATCGGGCGAGGCCATCTTGTCCTTGGCAAGCCAACCGAGTGTCAAATTTATTTCGTTGGATCACATCGCGACAAGTGCGTCACTGCCCGCAAAGACAACACTGCCAGCCAAAGCAGCGGCGCAAACCACAACACAGACCATCTCTGTACGCATCTCAGATTCAGCTGACGATGCAGAAGAGTTTATGAATGGGGACCTCTCCATCCAGAGTGCCGACCTCGACTTGGTATACGAGAACGGAGATCGGGTCGTTGGGCTACGCTTTCAAAATGTAATGCTGCCTAGAAATGCCACGATTGTCAACGCCTATGTTGAGTTTAAAGCGGATGAGACCAATAGCAGTGCCGCCTCTTGGCATATCCATGCTCAGGATGCGAACAACGCAAGCCGCTTTCGATACTTGCCGTATCATATCTCGTCGCGCCCATTCACACAGGCACGAGTAGATTGGCCCAATGTACTCGCTTGGCAAACAGGGCAGACTTGGAAAACACCCAACTTGGCCTCGCTCATCCAAGAAGTGGTCAGTCGTCAGGGGTGGGCACCGGGTCACTCATTGGCGATTATCATTGATGGTTCGGGAGACCGCGCCGCCGTGTCATTTGACCATGATGCCAATAACGCACCGCTGCTGGTTGTCGAATATGAATTGCACTCGTTAGATTCGACCGCGCAGTCAGTGGTTGTCCAGATCAATGATGGCAAAGATGATGTTGAAGAGGACCTCTCTACAGGTGCGATCTCTTCAGGGAGCAGTGATCTGGAACTGGTCTATGATCAACCAAATCAAAAAACGCAGACCGTTGGGTTGCGTTTCCAAAATGTAGGCGTACCCAAAGACGCCAATATCCTCAATGCCTATCTCGAATTTGAGGTAGATGAAACAAGCACCGACTATGCATCCGTCACCATTGAAGCGGAAGCAACGGATGATGCCCCACCCTTTACTTATAGCCACTACAATGTCTCCAATCGCAGCCGCACCAATGCCAGTGTTGCGTGGGCTGATATTCCCGCATGGTCGATGTCAAGTCAATATTGGCAGACACCAAGCCTTGTCTCGATTGTGCAAGAACTGGTCAACCGCAACGGCTGGCAGAGCGGCAATGACATGGTCTTTATCATTACAGGCACAGGCACACGCACAGCCGAAGCCTTTGAAGGCGAGCCAGAAGATGCCCCTCGTTTAGTAATTGAATATGGTCAAGTGCGTGAGGTCATCTATGAAACCGGGTTTGAGGAAGGCTTTGACGAGTGGATATCGGATGAAGGAGATGGCTCGATTGTCCTTTCTGCCAATGCCTACGGCGGTAGCAGTGCCCTACAGGTTAGTGGTGAAGCCGAACTTTCCTTCTTCCCATCCGTGGTTGCGGGTGCGCAATATATCCTGACACTCTGGGGACATACGCTGGTCCATGCCGAATCTGTTGAAATCATCTACTATGATGCTCTTGGCAATCTGCTTTCCACCGCTGCCAGAGAAATCCCTGTCAACACCTATGGGCAAATTCAGTTTGCCACCATTGCACCCACTGGCGCAACCCATGCCGCGATTCGGGTTGCAGGTTCAGCGGATAATGGCACATTTTTACTCGATGAGTTGCGCTTTGAGGGCATTATGATTGGCACAGATGAGTATCTGATTGCCAGTGGTGTCTCCGATGTTCATGCGGATAATATTGATGGTACAGGTGTCACTGTTGCTGTACTGGACTCTGGGGTTGACGCTGGTATGCTCGATAAAAATATCCTCGCCTCCTATGACGCCATTCAGGGCAACAACGCGGATGATCACGGTCACGGCACATTTATGGCCGGAGTCATAGCCAGCGCATCACAGCACAGCATTGCCCCGGGCGCAGACATTGTTGACGTGCGTGTCCTCGACGGCCAAGGCCAAGGGTCTTATTCACAGATCATCGATGGGCTGAACTGGGTTCTGGAGAACAAAGACCAATATGACATTGATGTCGTGAACATGTCCATCAACGGCTCTGTGACAGGACCCTACTGGGAGAATCCACTCAACCAAGCTGTCGAGGCGGTGTGGGACGCGGGGATTGTCGTCGTTGTGGCGGCGGGCAACACAGGGCCAGCCCCTGTCACCATTACGACACCGGGCAACGATCCACTGGTAATTACTGTGGGTGCCTACACCGATCACTACACACCTGACTATCAAGGCGACGACTACATTCCGCCCTTTAGTGCCTCTGGACCCACCGAAGTCGGCTTTGTCAAGCCCGATGTGTTGGCCCCGGGTGCGCACATTCTCATGAAGCTACACGCCGAGACACGTCTTGTGCAGGATTATCCCGGTCTCTATCGCGGGAACAGCGTCTATCATGGCTCGGGTACATCACCCGCCGCCGCTGTTGCATCCGGTGTTGTTGCGCTCATGCTCCAGCACGACCCAACGCTCACGCCCAACCAAGTCAAGCACCGCCTGATGGTGACAGCACAGCCCGCTGTGGATGAAAATGATGAGCTCATCTATCCCATCTACCAGCAGGGAGCTGGGCGCATTTGGGCCTATGACGCTGTCTTTACCAACGACCCTGGTGAGGCCAATCAGGGGATTGTCCCAGGCGAAGCCTATGTTGGGCCTGTGATTTATGATGAAGCACTGGATGGCTACCTACTGGTTGATGAGGAACGTGATCCGCTACCCACAGGCCAGAATCACTTCTGGGATAGTGCCAAAATCTGGGGCGGCGGCGATTTCTGGAGCGGCGGCCACTATTGGGCTGGTGCGCAGGCTTGGGGCGGCGGTCATTATTGGGCAGGGGCACAGGCTTGGGGTGGTGGACACTACTGGGCAGGGGCACAGGCGTGGGGCGGCGCACAGGCTTGGGGTGGCGCACAAGCGTGGGGTGGTGCGCAAGCATGGGGCGGCGCACAGGCTTGGGGCGGATTGAGCGACAACGCTGGCTACAGTGCCTTCTTCGCTGAACAGGTCCCTGCCATCACCGCACTGGTTGACGGTGAGATTTCTGGCTCACTGACGCCTGATGAACGCTTCCAACTTTGGCGCGAGTTAGATGGTCCAGCGAGTGTTGCTGACGAACCACCAAGTGCATCGTTGGTCGAACCGGAACAGAACAATACACAGATTTATTTACCGATGATCATTCGATAGTGCCGCGCCTCAATCCGCAGACTAGATAATTTGTTCCGCTAAAACACCTAAAGCTGTTTGTCGTCTGTCAGTCACTTTGACAGGCGATGAACAGCTTTTTCTTTTCTAAAGTGAGATATACTCTATTCCACAGACATATAAACAGTTTTCAACAGCAGAAGAATACCAATTGCCTCATCCAGAAGCCTGAATTGTTGTGAGTAGATCCACTACCCTGAAAGGGTGGTCTATCTTTGTATGATCGTTGAACCGACAATTGGTATGGGAGGAATAATCAAATGACGAAATACTATCAACAGATAGGGGCATTATTGAGTTTATGTATCCTGATTTTGGCGACCGCCTGTCAAGCGGCAATCCCAGTGTTACCACAATCCAATGCATTGAGCAATACTTCATCGAACGTCATCGAACAAGTTGGCCATAACATTGAGCAACCACTTCTGGAGGCCATCCAACAAGCACCTAGTGCGCAGTACGCTGTGATTGTGCGCAAAGAAAAGGGTGCGGAAACCGTCGAAGGTGTGATCATGAATCTGGGTGGGTATGTTACGAAAGACTTGCCCATCATCAACAGCGTTGCCACAGAGCTATCGGGGAGCGCGATTTTGACGTTGTCGGCACACGCCGGGGTCAAGTTTATTTCCACAGATCATGTAGCAAGAGCGGCCATACTGCCCGCTATACAGACCAATGTGCAGACAAACACGCAAACGGTATCAGTACGTGTCTCGGATGACGATGACGACGCTGAAGAGCGGCTGAGTAACGGCAGTGTCAATCCACATAGCAACGATTTGGAGATGGTCTATAGCGGCAGCAACGAGCAGATTTTGGGTATCCGCTTTCAAAATGTGATTGTACCCAGTAATGTGACGATTGTGGATGCCTATATCGAGTTTACCTCCAGAGAAGCGGGGAGTGCGAATACCTCCTTAAGTTTTTATGGCGAAGCCACTGCTGACTCCGTCGAATTTGACGATGAGACCTTCAACATCTCCAGTCGTGCCATGACCAATGCCCGGGTGGATTGGGTCAACGTGCCTGCGTGGACATCGACCAACCAAACACTCCGCACACCCAACTTGGCCTCGCTGATTCAGGAAATCATAGGGCAATCTGGCTGGTCGAATGGAAACTCGTTGGCGATTCTGATTACAGGGTCCGGTGAACGCGTGGCGAGATCGCACGATGATGGTGAAGATATGGCTCCGCTCTTGGTGATCGAATATGAAACACCCGAACTGGTCTCAACAGCCCAATCACACGTGGTCTCCCTCCAGATTGCGAATGGGCATGATGACGTTGAGCAACAGCAAAATGGAAACGTCCAACTCTCAAGTGGTGATTTAGAAATGGGCTATCGCAACTCCACAGCACAAATCGTTGGGCTGCGTTTTCAAAATGTGGCTTTGCCTAAAGAGGCGGCTATCCTCAACGCCTATCTGGAATTTGTCGCCGAGGATACCAATACTGGCTCATCATCACTCACGATTCATGGTGAAGCCAATGATGATGCTCCCGTCTTTGCCGCAACCAGTTACAATGTCGCCAGTCGCAACCTGACCAACGCCAGTGTTGCTTGGGCCAACATCCCTGCATGGAGCAAGGATAATACCTATCAGACACCTGCGGTAACAACCATCGTGCAGGAACTTGTAAACCGCCCGGGCTGGCAAAACGGTAATAGCATGGTATTTATGTTTTCAGGGTCTGGCACAAGAGCCGCTGAATCCTTTGAAAGTGGTCCTAGCGAGGCCCCTCGTCTGGTTATTGAGTATGGACAAGCGCAAGAGATTGTCTATGAAACAGGTTTTGAGGCGGGCTTTGAGGAGTGGATTATCACGGGGGATAGCAATAGCGTCAAGTTGACCAACAATGCCTATAGCGGCAGCAAAGCACTCCAAATCGGTGGCGATGCAAACCTTTCGTTCTATCCCTCGGTTGTAGCAGGCGCACAGTACATCCTGACGCTGTGGGGCAGTTCGGCCAATAACACCGAAACGATTAGCATTCTCTATTACGACGCCTTTGGACATCTGCTTTCCACCGCATCACGCCAAGTGCCATCCGCCACCTACGGCCAAGTTCAATTTGCAACCGTTGCCCCCAACAGCGCGACCCATGCCACTATTTTGCTCGATGGCGAATCGAACACCAACAAGATGCGTGTTGATGAGATGCGTTTTGAAGGCATCATGGTCGATACGGATGAGTATCTGATCGCCAGCGGTGTGCCAGCTGTCCACGCACAAAACATTGACGGCTCAGGCGTTACCGTTGCTGTGGTGGATTCGGGCATCGACACCGCTGTGTTGGGCAAAAATGTCGTTGCTGCCTACAATGCCATCGGCAGTGCGAATAGCCACCGTGATGGACATGGGCATGGCACGTTCATGGCAGGCGTTATCGCCAACATGAACACCGACAGCATCGCACCCGGGGCCGACATTGTGGATGTCCGTGTGCTCAACAATCAGGGACAAGGAACGTACTCACAGGTGATTGATGGCCTCAACTGGATACTCGATAATAAAGATACGTATGACATCGATATTGCCAACCTCTCGCTCAACGGTGCGGTGACAGGTCCCTATTGGGAGAATCCGCTCAACCTCGCCGTCGAAGCACTCTGGGAGGCAGGCATCGTCGTTATCGTCGCCGCAGGTAACACCGGCAACAACCCAGTCAGCATTGCCACACCGGGCAACGACCCGTTTGTCATCACGGTTGGTGCATTCACCGACCACTACACACCGGACTATCAAGGCGATGACTACATTCCACCCTTTAGCGCAGCTGGACCAACCGAAGCGGGATTCATCAAACCAGACGTGATTGCACCGGGCGCACACATCCTCATGAAGTTGCAGGCGGACGCCCAACTTGTGCAGGATTACCCAGGGCTATATCGTGGCAACAACATCTATCATGGCTCTGGCACATCACCAGCCGCAGCCGTCGCATCAGGCATCGCTGCACTCATGCTGCAAGAGGACCCGACGCTCACACCCAACCAGTTGAAATATCGCATGATGGCAACTGCGCAGCCCGCCGTTGATGACAACAATGCCTTGATTTATCCGATTTATCAACAGGGTGCTGGTCGTGTATGGGCCCATGATGCTGTCTTTAGCGATGAAACGGGCGAGGCAAATGTTGGCATGGTGACAGGCCAGGATTATGTGGGGCCGATTATCTATGATGATGCCGCAAACGGCTATCGCATGGTTGACCAAAACCGCGAGCCACTGCCTACTGGTCAGGATTACTTCTGGGGTGGCGGTCACTACTGGGCTGGAGGCCACTATTGGGCTGGCGGTCACTACTGGGCCGGAGGCCACTATTGGGCTGGCGGTCACTACTGGGCGGGCGGACATTATTGGGCTGGTGGTCATTATTGGGCTGGCGGTCACTATTGGGCTGGAACCGAGTATTGGAACGGCTCTGGTAACAACAAATCTTACAGTGCCTTCTTTGCAGAACAGGTTCCGGCGATTACGGCACAGACTGAGGGTGAGATTTCCAGTTCACTGACACCAGATGAGCGGTTCCAACTCTGGCGAGAGCTTGATATCAGGACAGATGTGGGTCAACCCAGTACAGACGAACCAAGTGACGAACCTGATAACACCAATCAAGTCTACCTACCAATGATTCTCCGTTAGTTAGCCGATCATCATTGCAATAATGGGGACATTGCAGTAATAAGGACAGTAACACAGGTTGGCTACCTGCCTCACAGATAATCAATGTAACTGTTCAGCCCCCTGAGCTTGTCGAAGGGGGCGCACCGGCTTCGACAGGCTCAG